>JBDUAG010000198.1:0-6855 GCA_040004785.1 Burkholderiales bacterium
GGCGTCGCCAAGTTCCTGTTCGTGCCGCTGGCCGAGGCCGTGGTGTTCGCGATGATCGCGTCGTACTTTCTCTCGCGCACGCTGGTGCCCACCTTGCTGATGCTGCTGATGCGTGGCGTCAAGGTCGGCCATGCGCCGGAAGGTCGTGGCAACCTGCTGCAACGCCTGAACCGCGCGTTCGACGCCCGCTTCGAGCGCGTGCGGCGCGCCTACACGCTGCTGCTGTCGGCGCTGCTGGCGCGGCGCAAGGGCTTCGCGCTGACCTTCCTCGGCTTCTGCGTCTTGTCGTGTGCGCTCTATCCGGTGCTTGGGCGCGACTTCTTCCCGAACGTCGATGCCGGCACGATCCGGCTGCACATGCGCGCGCCCACCGGCACGCGCATCGAAGAGACGGCGCGGCTGGCTGACCAGGTCGAGGCGGCGATCCGGGAGCTGATTCCGGCCGGCGAGCTCGAGACCATCCTCGACAACCTCGGCGTGCCCAACAGCGGCATCAACCTGTCGTACAGCAACGCCGGCACGATCGGCACGCTCGACGGCGAGATCCAGCTCTCGCTGAAGGAAGGGCACCGGCCGACCGCCGGCTTCGTGGACACGCTGCGCCGCGAATTGCCGAAGCGCTTTCCCGGCATCGAGTTCTTCTTCCAGCCGGCCGACATCGTCACCCAGATCCTGAACTTCGGCCTGCCCGCCGCGATCGACGTGCAGTTCACCGGCAACGACCTGAACGGCAATGCCGCGCTCGCGGCCGAACTGACGAAGGCGATCCGCAAGATCCCCGGGGCCGTCGACGCGCATGTGCACCAGCGGCTCGATGCGCCGTCGCTCAACCTGCAGATGGACCGCACGCGCCTGCAGCAGCTCGGCCTGTCGGCGGCCAACGTCGGGCAGAACCTGCTGATCTCGCTCTCGGGCAGCTCGCAGACGGCGCCGGCGTTCTGGCTCAATCCGCAGAACGGCGTGGTCTACAGCGTCGCGGTGCAGACGCCGCAGTACCGCGTTGATTCGCTCGACGCACTGCTGAACATGCCGGTCGGCACGGCGGGCGGTGGCGGTGCGGCCGGCAACAGCGGCAGCTCGCAACTCCTCGGCAACTTGGTCGAGCCGACCGCGCTGCGCCAGCCGGCGATCATCTCGCGCTACAACATCCTGCCGGCGGTCGATGTGTACGTGAGCGTGCACGGCACCGACCTCGCCAGCGTCGCGGCCAAGGTCAGCGACGAGGTCGAGAAGATCCGCCCAAAACTGCCGCGCGGCAGCCAGCTGGTCATGCGCGGCCAGGTCGAGACCATGCAGGCCTCGTTCATCGGCCTCGGCGTCGGCCTGGGCGTGGCGATCGTGCTCGTCTACCTGCTCGTCGTCGTGACCTTCCAGTCGTGGGTCGATGCCGCGATCATCATCACTGCGCTGCCTGCGGCGCTGGCCGGCATCGCGTGGATGCTCTTCGTCACCGGCACGACCTTGAGCGTGCCGGCACTCACCGGCGCGATCATGACGATGGGCGTGGCCACGGCCAACAGCATCCTGCTGGTCTCGTTCGCGCGCGAGCGGCTCGCCGCCGGCATCCCGCCGCTGTCGGCCGCGCTCGAAGCCGGCGCGACGCGCATTCGCCCGGTGCTGATGACGGCGCTGGCGATGATCATCGGCATGATTCCGATGGCGCTGGGCATCGGCGAGGGCGCCGAACAGAACGCGCCGCTCGGCCGCGCGGTGATCGGCGGGCTGCTGTTCGCGACCGTCTCGACCTTGCTGTTCGTGCCGGTCGTCTATGCCGCCGTGCACCGCCACTTTGCACAACGCCACACCACGCCGGGCCAAGAGATTCTGGGAGCCACCGCATGACCGAAGAACGCCACGCGGCGCTGGGCATCCACGCCATCGAGGGTGTGGATGACGGCGAGCTGATGAAGCGCCGCCAGATTGTGCGCCGCGCGCGCTGGATCACGCTGATCGTGCTGGTGCTGCTCGCGCTCGGCGCCGGCCGCACCGTGCTGAGCCGCATGGCGAATGCGAAGGCGCTCGAGGCCGGCGCGTCCGAGCAAGCGCGCCAGTACGTGAAGACGGCCTTGCCCAAGGTCGGCGCCGCGGGCCAGACGCTGGCGTTGCCCGGCACCTTGCAGGGCCAGGTGCAGGCACCGATCGCGGCGCGCGCCAGCGGTTACCTGAAGCGCTGGACCAAGGACATCGGCGCCCGCGTCGAGAAGGGCGAGCTGCTCGCCGAGATCGAGACGCCCGAGATCGCCGAGCAGCTTTCGCAGGCGGTAGCGGCGCGCGCGCAGACCGCGGCGAGCCTGGCGCTCGCCAACAGCACCGTCGAGCGCTGGGAGAGCCTGCGCAAGAAGGACGTGGTTTCGCAGCAGGAGCTCGACGAGCGCCGCAGCGGCGTCGTCCAGGCGCGCGCCAACGTGGCCGCGGCCGAAGCCAACGTGCAGCGACTGCGACAGCTCGATGCGTTCAAGCGCGTCACCGCGCCGTTCGCCGGCGTGATCACGAAGCGCAACGTCGATGTCGGCGACCTGATCGACGCCGGCAGTGGCGGCGGTGGCCGCGCGCTGTTCGTGCTGACGCAGACGGACCCGCTGCGCGTTTACGTCAACGTGCCGCAGACCTACGCGCAGCTGATCAAGGCCGGCCAAACGGTGATCGTGACGCAGGCCGAGCTGCGCGGCCAGAACTTCAAGGGCACGGTCGCGCGCACCGCGGGCGCGATCGATGCCGGCACGCGCACGATGCAGGTCGAGGTCGCGCTGCCGAACCCGGACGGCACCTTGCTGCCCGGCGCCTACGTGCAGGTCGCGCTGCCGATGGCCGCCAGCACGGTGCTGCGCGTGCCGACCAACACGCTGCTGTTCCGCGCCGATGGCAGCCGCGTCGCGCTGGTCGATGGCGCCGGCCGCATCAGCCTGCGCAAGGTGCAGATCGGCCGCAACCTCGGCGAGGAGATGGAGCTGCTCGACGGCATCACCGCGACCGACCGGCTGGTGCTGAACCCGACCGATTCGCTCGCCGATGGCGACACGGTCGCGATCGCCGCGGCGGCCTCTGCATCGCAGGCGAAGGCGGCGCCGTAATGGGCACGCGGCGGCGCTTGTCGGCGTGCGCGCTCGCGGCGCTGCTGAGCGCCTGTGCCGTCGGCCCCGATTACGTGAAGCCGACGCTCGACCTGCCCGCCGCCTGGAAGACCGAAGCGCCGTGGCGCGAGAGCGCGCCCGACGACGCGGCCGTCAAGGGCCCGTGGTGGCAGCGCTTCGGCGATGCGCAGCTCGATCAGTTGCAGACCCAGGCGCTGGCGAACAACGCCACGCTGGCGGTCGCGGGTGCGCGCCTCGCGCAGGCCCGCGCCACGCTCGAAGGCGTGTCGGCGGCGCGCTTCCCGCAGCTCGCGGTCGGCGAGCGCGCGCAGCGCCTGAAGATCTCGGCGAACCGGCCGCTCTCGAACTACGCGGCGCCGAATTTCTCGACCGTGCAGAACGACTTCGCGCTCACGTTCACGGTGAGCTACGAAGCCGATCTGGCCGGCCGCGTGCAGCGCTCGGTCGAAGGTGCGCGCGCGTCGGCACAGCAGTCGGCGGCCGACCTGGAGAACACCCGGCTGCTGCTCTGCACCGACCTGGCCGCCGCGTACTTCAACCTGCGCGCGCTGGACATCGAATCGGATGTGCTGACGCGCTCGATCGCACTGCAGCAGCGCGCGTTCGACCTGATCAGTTCACGCCGCGAACTCGGTGCGGCGTCGGGCCTCGACGTCGCGCAGCAGCAGGCGCTGCTCGACAACACGCGCGTGCAGGTCGATGTGCTCGCGCGCCAGCGCGGCCAGTTCGAGCACGCGATTGCGACCCTGATCGGCGCCGCCGCGCCGTCGTTCGCGCTCGCGCCCGAAGTGCGCGTGTTCGTGCCGCCGTTGGTTCCGATCGGCGTGCCCTCCGACGTGCTGGAACGCCGCCCCGACGTGGCCTCGGCCGAGCGCGCCATGGCCACGGCGAATGCGCAGATCGGCGTCGCCAAGGCCGCGTTCTACCCGAGCGTCCTGCTCGCGCCGGCGCTCGGCGTGGACAGCCGCACCCTCGGCGCGCTGTTCGACGCGCCCAGCCTGCTGTGGTCGTTCGGCGTCTCGGCAACCCAGACGCTGTTCGATGGCGGCCGGCTCAACGCGAACGTCGACTTCGCGCGCGCCGGTTATGACGGCACGGTCGCGAACTACCGTCGCGTCGTGCTGACCGCGATGCAGGAGGTCGAGGACGGTATCACCGGCGGTGCGGCGCTGGAACGCGCCCATGGCCAGGCACTGGCGGCGGTCGCGAGCGCGCGCCGCGTGCTCGAAATGGCGACCGCGCGCTACGAAGGCGGCGCGACGACCTACCTCGATGTGATCACCGCGCAGCAGGCCCTCCTCGTCACGGAGCGCCAGGCCGCGCAGCTGCTCGGTCAGCGTCTGCTCACCTCGGTGTTCCTGGTCAAGGCGCTCGGCGGCGACTGGCAGGCTGCCCGCGTCGCCGCTGTGCCGGCCTCTTGAACTCCGGGCGATCGGCCTGACGTGTGGCGCATGGCCCGGTTGACCCGGGCCGCCCGGAAAGGAGCCTCCACATGTCCACGATCCCCCTTGAAACCGTCAAGAACCGCCTCGAAAACGTGATCGCGCTGGCCCGCCTGCTGGAGCGCGTCGAGACCAGCGCGGTGGCCTTCAACGCCGATCAGTACCAGGCCCTGGTGCGGCAGCTCAAGGTCGCGCTCGGGCAGGAACTGCCGTACGACGCGCTGCAAGCCGTGCTCGGCGCGCATCCGGCGGCAGCCGAGCTCTACGAGAACCAGCACTACGCGCAATCGGGGCTCTCGCGCTCGTCGCTGGAGCGCTCGGTCGGCTCCGAGATGCTGGCGAGCCAGCTGATCGCGCGGGCCCGCAAAGTCTGAGTAGGGCGGGACGAGCGCCGGGCGCTATTCAGCCCGCGCGTAGCGCTTCGCGCGCAGCGTCTTCTTGATCTCCTGCAGCATCGGCCGCAGTTCGCCGGGCAGGCGCAGCGCGACGGCGGTGGTCAGGATGTCGATCACCATCAGGTGCAACAGGCGCGACACCATCGGGCTGTAGCGGTCGTAGTCCTCGGGGTGATCGACCGCCAGCAGGATCTGGTTCGCACCGTGGGCCACTTGCGCCAGCGGTGAGCCGCTCGCGGTGACCGCGATCAGCGTCGCGCCCTTGCGGCGCGCGATCTCGGCCACGTCGAGCAGGTCGCGGCTGTGGCCCGAATTGCTGATGATGACCGCGCAGTCGCCGGGGGCGAGCATGGTCGCGCTCATCACCTGCACATGGCCGTCACTGACGGCGTTGGCGCGCACACCGAGGCGAAAGAACTTGTGCTGGGCGTCGAGCGCGACGATGCCCGAGTTGCCGACGCCGTAGAAGTCGATCCGCTTGCCGTTCCTGCCGGCGTCGGTCAGCGCGGTGATGGCGCGCTCGAAGGCGTGGTTGGCGGCATCGTTGCGGTACTTCAGCAGCGCGCTGACGGCGTTGTCGATCACCTTGACGATGATGTCGGCGCTCTTGTCGTCTTCATCGACCGAGCGGTGCACGAAAGGCACGCCCTCGTTGACGCTGCCGGCGAGCTTGCGCTTGAAGTCGGTCAGCCCGTCGTAGCCGACGCTGCGGCAGAAGCGCACCACGGTGGGTTTGCTCACATGCGAACGTTCCGCCAGCTCGACCACCGGCAGGCTCGCGAACGCGCGCGGATCGGCCAGCACCAGCTTGGCGACGCGCTGCTCGGCCGGCGGCAGCGCGGGGATCGAGGCGCGGATTCGGTCAAGCATGACGCACCCCGAGCGAACCGGGCCGCCGCGCCGGGCCGCCCCAAGCAAGGCCCGATCCCCCCGGGGGATCGACACATGTACTCATGGGGCGAGGGGCCGAGATCATTGCTCTTCGGACCAGGCGTAGCCGTCGCGAGCTACCAACGCACTTGCCGCCGCCGGACCCCAGGTGCCCGCCGCATAGGGTCGCGGCCCGGTCGTGTCGCGCTGCCACGCATTCAGCACCGGCTCGACCCAGCGCCATGCCTGCTCCTGCTCGTCGCTGCGCACGAACAGGTTCAATCGGCCGGCGATCGCCTCCAGCAGCAGGCGTTCGTAGGCGCCCACGCGGTTCTCGGCGAAGGCCTTGTCGAAGTCGAGGTCGAGCGAGACCGGCGACAGGTTCTCGTGCTGGCCCGTGCCCTTGGCGGCGAGCAGGTGCAGCTCCAGCCCGTCTTCCGGCTGCAGGTTGATGACCAGCTTGTTCGGCTGGTTCAGGCCGGGGAAGATGTTGTGCGGCGTGGGCCGGAAGTTCACGACGATCTGCGCCTCGCGCGACGCCAGCCGCTTGCCGGTGCGCAGGTAGAACGGCACGCCGGCCCAGCGCCAGTTCTGCACCTCGGTGCGGATCGCGACGAAGGTCTCCGTCTGGCTGCCCGATGGCACCTTGGCTTCTTCGAGGTAGCCGGCGGCTTTCTTGCCCTGCGCATTGCCGGCGCGGTACTGGCCGCGCACCACGTCGCGTGCGACGCTCTCGTCGGTGAACGGCTTCAGCGAGCGCAGCACCTTGAGCTTCTCGTCGCGGATCGCATCGGCGTCGTTGCGGCTGGGCGGCTCCATCGCGACCATCGTCAGCAACTGCAGCGCATGGTTCTGGATCATGTCGCGCAGCGCGCCGGTGGTGTCGTAGAAGTCGCCGCGCGTGCCGACCCCGAAATCTTCGGCGATCGTGATCTGCACGTTGGCGATGCTCTCGCGCCGCCACAGCGGCTCGAACAGCACGTTGCCGAAGCGCAGCGCCATCAGGTTCTGCACCGACGGCTTGCCGAGGTAGTGGTCGATGCGGAAGGCCTGCTC
>JBDUAG010000199.1:0-6847 GCA_040004785.1 Burkholderiales bacterium
ATCACGCCGAGCACGCCGAAGATCAGCGTGAAGCCGAGCGCGAACAGCGCGTAGACGCAGCCCAGCGAGAGGGCGTTGACGAGTTGCTGGCCGAGCATGGATCAGCTCGTCGTGCTCACTTTTCGATCGAGTACTTGCCGCCCTTGGTGACGCTGACGATCGCCGCCTGTTTGGCGTCGTAGCCGGCCGGCTTGCCGTCTTTCGTCGTTGCCTGGCGGAACTGGAACGCGCCGGTGGCGCCGGTGTGCGTCACGGTCGGCAGCGCGTCGCGCAGGGCCTTGCGGTCGGTCTCGAGGTTGCCGCTGAGCTTGATCTTCACGAGCGCCTTCGAGACGATGTACATCGCGTCGAACGCCTGTGCGCTGAACTGATCCGGCGCAGCCTTGTACTTCTGCGTGTAGGCGACGACGAAGTGCTGGTTCTCCTTGGTCTGGCTGCCCAGCGCCCAAGGGCTGCCGACCCACAGGTTGTCGGACTTGTCCTTGGCCAGGTCGAAGATCTTCACCGAGTTCATGCCGTTGCCGCCGATGAACGGCAGGTTGATGCCGAGCTGCCGCGCCTGCACCATGATCGGTGCGCCTTCGGCGATCAGCGCCGACAGGACGATCGCATCCGGGTTGCTGGCCTTGATCTTGGTGAGCTGGGCCTTGAAGTCGACGTCGCCCTTGGCGAAGGTCTCGGTCGTGGTGACCGGGATGTTCAGCGTCTCGAGCGCCTTCTTGAATGCGTCGTAGCCGCTCTTGGTGAACACGTCGTCGTTGCCGTAGAGCACCGCGACCTTCTTGATGCCGGCGACCTTGGAAGAAACACGCAGCGTCTCGGGCAGCACGTCGGCTTCGGTGACCGAATTGCGGAAGACGAAGTCGCCGATCGAGGTGATGCCGTCGGCGGTGTTCGAGGTGCCGAACGCGACGACCTTCGCGGCCTGCGCGATCGGATCGGCGGCCTGCGCGGAGTTCGACAGCGTCGGGCCGAACACCATCAGCACCTTGTCCTGGAAGATCAGCTTCTTGAAGACGTCGATGGCCTGCTCTTTCTTGCCGGCCTCGTCCTCGATCTGCAGCGCGATCTTCTGGCCCTTCACGCCGCCGTTGGCGTTGATCTCTTCGACGGCGAGCTCGAACCCGTTCTTGATCGACTGGCCGTACTGGCCCGCCGGGCCCGAGAGCGCCTCGGCCGCACCCAGCTTGATGTCGGCGGCCGAGGCCGAGCCGATGGCTGCGGCGGCGGCGAGGGCGGCCACGAGGGCGCGCGAGCGAAACAGGGCGGCAGAGGTCATGCGGTTGTCTCCGTGTGTTGTGCGTCGATAGAGCAACCGCGAAGTTTATCCGACCATGCGGTCAGATAAGCGTCTTCGGGTATGCCCTCGGGCTCAGACGGAGTGGGCCGGCCCGTTGTGTGGCGCCGCCATGGCGCGCGGGCTCGGCGACGGCTGCGCGTTGGTGGGTGGGAACTCGGATTCGAGCGTCGGGCCCGACCTGCCGGAAGGCGTGAAGCCGAGCAGGCGGCTGATGATCCACGCACTGGCGACGAACAAGCCCAGGCCGGCCACCGCGAACGTCGCGAGCATCGCGGCATGCATCCATTCGGTACTCTCGATCGCGAAACCGAGGGCCGAGAGCAGCGTCACCGCCCAGGCGATGCGGCGCCCGCGCGGGCCGATCAGCCCGCCCTGCCCAAGGGCATAGCCGGTGCAGGCCAGAAAGGCCAGCAAGAGCTGCAACTGCGTCATCGTGCGCAGGCTGCTCAGGACATCGGCGAGGACTGACATGACCATCTCCGTTCGCGTTTCGGGGTACTTCGTCGCGACTGCTTCTGAAACCGATTAAACAGCGAATTGGTGACAGCGTGTGTGCGCCAGGCGTGCAGCAGTGCAGGCTTCTGGCGCATTTCTAGGGGGTGTGTTGCGCTGACGATGCATTGCCCCAGCCCGGTGCGTAAGAGCGGGTAAAGAACACGCGTTGGCGTCCGCGTGGCATGCTGCTGGCGCGTTAAGGTGTGGTTGAAACCAAGGAGACGATCATGAAGAGACTCATCGCATTAGGGCTCGCTGCGCTGGCCATCGGCTCGGCTCAAGCCCAGCCACAGGTGGGCGTTTCGGTCAGCGTCCATCAGCCTGGGGTCTGGGGCCGCATCAACATCGGCGGCCTGCCGCCGCCGGCGCTGGTGCTGCCGCAACCGGTCTTGATCTCGCCGCCGCGCGTGGCGATACAACGCGAGCCGATCTACCTCTACGTTCCGCCCACGCACCAACAGAACTGGCGCCGCTACTGCGGTCGCTACGGCGCCTGCGGCCAGCCGGTGTACTTTGTTCAGGACCGCTGGGTGCGTGAGCGCTACGCCGAACATCATCCGGGCTGGGATCGCGGCCGCCATCGCGGTTGGGACCACCGCGATGACCGCGGCCGCGGACATGGCCGAGGCCACGACCGCGATCACGGGCCGGATCGTCGCCCCTGACAAACGGAACGCCGCTGAAGCGTGTCGCGCGTCGACAGTGCCAGCGAGCACGAACGCAACTGGGATGAGTTTCGTGGCGGACATCGACACCCTCTGCACCCTGTTGCACAGCGGGGAGATCGCGCGCCAGACGTTCATCGACGAATGCGCACGACTCACCTGCGCTGCGGTGGGGTGCTCAAGATCCGGGCTGTGGGTGTTTTCGGAGGGCCCCTCCGGTCGTGTTCTGCGTTGCCTCGGCATGTATGACCGCGCATCAGAACAAATGGTGCAAGTCGAGGACCGCCTGCAAGAGGACTCCGGTGCCTACTTCTCTGCCCTGCAGGAAGCGGGCAACGTGGTCGCCATTGACGCGAAGAGTCATCCCGCAACCCGCGGCTTCTACGAGGACGGGTTGCGCCCGCAAGGGGTCGTCTCGCTGATGTCGGCGGCCTTCTCACTCAACGGTGAGTTGTTCGGGGCATTCACCTGCAGCCAGGTGTCCGAGCCGGCGCGGTGGACGGCGAGACAGCTGACGATCCTCACCAGAATTGGTTCGCGCGCGACGCTGGCGCTGGCATCGGCAAGCCCGCATCAACTCGATACCTTCCTCGGCAATCTCTAGCTCGTTCAAGGCGGAGCCGCCACCTTTCTGCAACCTGCGCGTGAGAAAAGCCCGGCTTCGACACAGAACGTTTGCAGACCTGTAAGACGTGTCAGTTGTCGGCACGGCGAGGGATGTGTTCTGATGCCCCTCATGACACGCCCGGCCAGCTCGGATGGAGCCCGCCAGTCCCTTCCTGCCGCGACGTTGCTCTCGACTTGGCCTGCTGGCCCGGTCGAGAGACGACGCGCACTTGCGGCGGTGGTCGCCTCGTTGGCAGTGTTCGCTCTGCTGGCCCCTTTTGCCAGGCAGCCGCTGCCGCAGGTCTGGGCCTTCATCCCCATCTACGAATCAGCGCTGGTCCTCAACGACCTGATCACGGCCGTCCTGCTGATCGGGCAGTTCCGCATCGAGCGCTCCCGAGCAGTCCTGGTACTCGCCAGTGGCTATTTCTTCACGGCGTTGGCGACGGTGGCGCACGGCCTGAGCTTCCCCGGGCTGTTCGCGCCCGGCGGCCTGCTGTCCTCGGGGCCGCAGAGCACGGCCTGGCTCTACATGTTCTGGCACGGCGGCTTCCCGCTGTTCGTCGCCGGCTACGCGCTGCTGAGAAATGGCGAGCGCGAGCGCGACCGCATGCCGGGTGCGCTCGCCAACAGACTCGCGATCCCGGGCGCCGCACTGCCGGTGGTCGCCGTCGTGGGCGGATTCACGATGCTGGCGACAGTCGGTCATGACGCGTTGCCGGCCATCATGGCGGGCAGTCACTACACGGGCGCGATGGTGGTCACCGTCTCGACAGTCTGGCTCGCGAGCCTTGTCGCGCTCGCACTCATGTGGCGGCGGCGACGACACACGGTCCTGGATCTTTCGTTGATGGTCGTGATGTGCGCGTGGCTGCTCGACATCGCGCTCTCTGCGCTGTTGAACGCGGGTCGCTTCGATCTGGGCTTCTACGCCGGGCGGATCTACGGCCTGCTGGCGGCCAGCGGTGTGCTGGTGGCGCTCCTGCTCGACAACGGCCGCCTCTACGCCCAGCAGATCAGGGCCCACGACCATGAACAACATCGTGCGGCCGCTCTGCAGACCCTGAGTGAGCGGCTGGAGTCGCTCAACGCGCAGCTGGGGGACTCGAATAGGCAGTTGCAGGAGCAGAGCCGGTTCAAGTCCGAGTTTCTCGCCAACATGTCGCACGAGCTGCGCACGCCCCTCAACGCCGTCATCGGTTTTTCGGAGATGCTGAAGGATGGCATCGCAGGCGACGCGAACAATCAACGTGTCTTTGCCGGGCACATCTTCCAGAGCGGCCACCACCTGCTGGCACTGATCAACGACATCCTCGACCTCTCCAAGATCGAAGCGGGCAAGGTCGAGATCGCGCTCGAGGCCGTGCACCTCCAGGCAATCCTGGCCGACACCGTGTCGTTGGTCACGCCGCAGGCGCAGGCGAAGCGAATCCAACTCGCAGTCGATCAGCATGGCACCTTGGAAGTCTTTTCGGCCGACCGCAGGCGATTCAAGCAGATCCTCCTCAACCTGCTGTCAAACGCTCTGAAGTTCACCCCCGAGGGGGGCACCGTGACGCTGACCGCCAAGGACGTCGGCAAGGTGCACGCGGCGAGCGCGTTGCCCGGCTTCGCCGCAGGCATGCGCATGCCGCTGCGCGACGCCGCATTCGAACGATTCGTCGAGATCTCGGTGTCCGACACGGGCATCGGCATTGCTCCGGAAGACATGCGACGGCTGTTTGCCCCGTTCTCGCAGGTCAGGAATGCGCTGACCCGCGGCCTCGAAGGCACCGGGCTCGGGCTGGTGATGGTGCATCGTCTGGCCGAGCTTCACGGAGGAACTGTCGCCGTGACCAGCGAAGCCAGGCGCGGCAGCTGCTTCACGGTGTGGCTGCCCAGCCGGGAGGCCCTGGGATCCGACGCCATCATCTCCTCAATGGCCACACTGGAACAGCCCGCACGGCGGCGAGCGCGAGGTCACCGTGCCGGTGATCGATGACGACCCGAGCGCGGTCGAGCTGCTTGCCACGCAGTTGCATCAACGCCGCTGCGTCGTGCTGCGCGCCCTTGGCGGACGCGAAGGCATCGAGCTGGCGCGGCGATTCCGGCCCGACCTGATTGCGCTCGATCTGGACATGCCGGAGGTCAATGGCTTTGAAGTCGTCGAGGCCCTGAAAGGCAGCGCCGCAACGGCCCACATCCCCGTCGTCGTGGTCACCGCCAAGGACTTGACGCAGGCGGATCGCACGCAACTCAATGGCCGCATTCGGGAGATCGTCGGCAAGGCGGACTTCAACCACGGCCGATTCATCGGCGAGGTGGAGCGGGCCATGGCCAAACCGGCACAGGGGCACGCGTCAGGGGCGCGTGCGGCTGCATCGTGAAGCCCACGAGGCGGATGTGCACACGCGGAATCGTGCACTCCCGAAGCTGAAGTTCACCGCCTGGTGCCAGACCAACTCACCTCGTTCATGAAACTGACATCGAGGTGAGCATTGGTCGGGTCTAGCAGGAACACCGTATCCCCTCGCCGCTGCAGGATCTTCCCCATCGCGCCGGTCAGCGCGACTTCCACCACTGGCAACCTCGGGTAGTCCGACGTGACGCGAACCACATCCTTGGCGGTGCGGATCACAGTCAAGGTGACATCGCTCTTGGAGGAGCCCTTGGAATCGGAGATCACGTCACCAACGTAGATCCCCGCGGCGGCATCGGCGAGGTCGGGCTTGCGAGGGGGTGCAGGCTGCGCGTTCGCATCGCCCCAAGGCCACATGAGCGACTCGCCCATGAAACCCAAGAGCAGTCGAGCAAGTTGTCGTCTGACCATGATCGAGCCTCCTTCGCCTTGATACTACGCCGCAGCCGAAAGCGTTGGATGGCGACCAGCCCTCGATCACGGGGTTGTGCGGGGCAAGCTCGGTCGGCGAACATCGCCGCATGGAACAGCCCACGAAGTCATCGAATCGACCCCCGCGCGGAGGCGATGTCTGGGGCATTGTCTGCTTTGCACTGCTGATCGCAACGGTGATGTACGCCGTGTACACCAGTCAGTAGTTGCCTGCGTCATTTTGGCCCACAACGTTGAAACCACCGGCTTTCAGCCAGTGTGCTTTGGCTGCAGAGTTCTTGCGGTCCATGATGTTCTGCGATGAAAGTAGGTGGGCTCGCGGGTCGCGGCGGACTGTCCACCCGATTCGCGACCCGCGCAAGACTCAAAGCCCGGGCTCCACAACCCGCTCAATACCAAGCTCTGTCTCAAGACGGGCGGGAGTGCCTCAGACGCCGTCGCAACGCGACAATCCCGGTGCGGGCTTCTGGCTCGTGCAGCAGGTCACTTCGTCGGCTTCGTCATGAAGGCGACCGTGGCGCTCGTCAGCGCGCGCACAGCGATGCGCAGCGAAAACTCGTCGATCGCAAAGTCGGGCGAGTGGTTGGGGGCGCCATCGCGGTCGGCGTAGGGCGAGGCATAGAGGTCCCACAACACCACGGGCACACCGTTGGCACCGAACGAGCCGAAGTCCTCGGAACCCATGAAGGCCGGTACTTCCCTGGCCTTGTCCACGCCGCCCGCGGCGGCGATGAAGGATTGAACCAAGGGACTGGGTCACGCGCGGGTCGTTGAACACGACTTCTCCGGCGGTCGCCGATGCCGCGGTGATCGGCGTGCCCGACCGGCGCTGGGGCGAGGCGGTGCATGCCGTGGTCGTGGCGCGCGCGCCGGACGCCGGCGACGCACTGCGCAACGACCTCGTCGACTGGTGCCGCGGCCGGCTCGCGGGCTACAAATGCCCGCGCAGCA
>JBDUAG010000200.1:0-6844 GCA_040004785.1 Burkholderiales bacterium
CGGCGATTGTGCCCGCGGCGCCGGCGCGCCCGAATTTGCCGGCGCCTGTGGTGTGAACAGGCCCTAAGATCCGTCGGCAACGGGTTGCTGGTGCCGCCCGACCGGGAGCCGTGTTGTGAAGTGGTCCACCCGCCCCGTGCCGAATGCGCTGCGGCACGGCTCGCCGATCGTCCTGGATGTGCCGGCCGACGTCCGCTACCTGCTGCTGCAGCGCTATCTGGAGATGTCGGCGCGCACGAGCCGGTTGACCGTGGTGTCGTTCGCCGTCTTTCTGTTCGGCTTCGCCTACCAGGCGCCGCTGTGGCCGCGCGTCGCCGTGCTGGTCGGCCTGACCGCTGCGATGGTGCTCCGGGCGGTGCTTGCGAAGCGCGTGCAGCAACGCATGGATTCCGCCGACCCGACATCAGACCGGCTGCACGACGCACTCGTCGTCGCGACCCCGCTGGCCTGGAGCGCCGCGCCCTACCTGCTTCAGCCCTACATCGCCGAACCCAATCTGTACGGCATCCTGTACGGCGCGCTGATCCCGCTGACCGTGACCTGCATCGGCTACATCGCGGCGTTGCCCATCTGCATCCTGGCCGTCGCGTGCGGCGCCGTCCCGCTGGTGGTGTTCATGCTGCTGCAGCACGGGGTGGTGCCGAGCGTGATGGCACTCGCGACGACGATGTGCATCACCACGCTGCTGGCCCGGGCCGCGCATGGCCACGGCACCTTGCTGCGCGCGCTCGTGGCCGAGCGCAAGAACGCGCTGCTGGTGCGCGAGCTCGAAGGCTTTCGCAAGGCGCTCGAGACCGAGAACGCCACGCTCGACAGTTCGCTGCGCGACGCGGCCTGGGCCGCCACGCGCGACCCGCTCACCGGCCTGTTCAATCGCCGCCACCTCGATGGCGTCGTGCAGCCGCTGGCCGAGCTGGTGCGGGGCGGTCAGGAGGAAGTGACGCTGTGCATGATCGACGTCGACCACTTCAAGCAGGTCAACGACGCGCATGGCCATCGGGTCGGCGACGAGGTGCTGCGCGCCGTCGGCGGGCTTCTGGAGGCCCGACTGCGCGAAGGTGACTGCCTGGCCCGCATCGGGGGCGAGGAGTTCCTGGCGGTGCTGCGCAATTGCGACCTGAACCGCGGTCGCCGTGTGGCCGAATCGCTGCGCCACAACGTCGCGGCCTCGCGCATCGCCACCGAGGCCGGCGAGGTGCCGGTCACGGTGTCCCTCGGGGTGTCGCAATGGACGGCGGACGAGCACTTCGATACCGTCGTCGAGCGCGCGGATCGGGCGCTGTACGACGCCAAGCACGGCGGCCGCGATCGGGTCGAGTTTCACGCCATCGAGGCCGCGGCCGCGCCGGAGCTCCTGCTGCCGGGGCGTCTGCACTGAGACCGCGCCCTCAGACGAGATCACCGACCCGAATGCAGCGCGCGTCGTGCGCCGTGCCCACGCGCACGGGCGGCGGTGGTGCATCGCGGCAGGCTTCGATGGCCCACGCGCAGCGGTCGGCGAACGGGCATCCCGGTGGCATGTCCACGAGCTCAGGCACGCGGCCGGGGATCGTCGCGAGGCGTGGCTTCCGGCCCTCGATGCGTGCCGCCCCGAGCCGCGGTCGCGCCGCGAACAGTCCGCGCGTGTACGGGTGCGCGAGGTGCGCGAACACCTCCTCGGTCGGCCCCGACTCGACGACCGTGCCGCCGTACATCACGAGCAGCCGCGAGACCATTCGCGCCATCACGCCGAGGTCGTGGCTGATCATCAGCAGCGCCATGCCGCTCTCTTCGACCAGGGTGTTGATCAGGTCGAGGATCTCGCCCTGGATCGTCACGTCGAGCGCGGTGGTCGGCTCGTCGGCGATCAGCAGGTCGGGCCCGCAGGCCAGCGCGATCGCGATCGTCACGCGCTGGCGTTGCCCGCCGGAGAGCTGGTGCGGATAGGCGTCGAGCCGCTGCGCCGCGTTGGGTAGCTGCACGCGCTCCAGCAGGCGCAAGGCCTCGGCCCGCGCGGCCGCACGCGTCATCCCCTTGTGCAGCCGCAGGGGTTCGGCGATCTGGGTCCCGACGGTGTGCAGCGGGTTCAGCGCCGTCATCGGCTCCTGGAAGACCATGCCGAGGCGGTTGCCGCGCAGCATGCACATCGCGTCGTCACCCAGCCCGATCAGCTCCTCGCCGTTCAAGCGGATGCTGCCGCTGACCCGCGCGCCGGTCGGCAGCAGGCCCATCAGGGCCAGCGCCGTCATCGACTTGCCGCAGCCGCTTTCGCCGATCAGCCCGAGCGTTGCACCGCGCGCCAAGGCGAAGCCGACGCCCCGAAGCGCATCTGCCGGGCCGCGCGGCGTGTTCAACGTCACGCACAGCCCGGAAACTTCAAGCAAGGGAGCGTCGGGAGCAGGCACATTTGCATTGTGCACGGGCCACGCGGACTTTCCGCGGCACTGTCGCCGCGTGAAATCACCGGGCAATCCATGAACCCAGACTTCCGGTCCGTGCTGGCAGCGTTGCGCAGGGCGTCCCCCGTGGTGGTGGATGTGCCGGACGACGTGCGCTATCAGCTGATGCGCCGCTATGTCGAGGTGTCGGTGCGCAACAGCCGGCTCGCGTTGCTGTCCTTCGCGCTGATCCTGTTCGGCGTGACGCACGAGGCGCCGCTGTGGCCGCGGCTGCTGGTCTTCGCGGTGGTGACTGCGATCACGCTCGTCCGGTGGCAACTGGCGAATGATCTGGCGCAGCGCATGGACCCGGCGAACCCGCGCTCCGACTGGCGCCACGATGCGCTGGTCGTCGCGGCGACACTCGTGTGGGGGCTGTTGCCGTTCGGCTTCGAAGGTGTGGTGTCGCCGGCCAATCTGGCGGTCGTGGTCTACGGCGCACTGATCGCGCTCGCGGTGCTGTCGGTCAGCTACATCGCCGCGCTGCCGGCCTGCGCTGTCGCGCTGGTTGCCACCGTGGTGCCGCTGGTGGCATTCATGCTGCTGCAGCGCACCTTCATCGACACGATGATGGCGCTGGCCACCGTGATGTTCGGCTTCACGATGCAGGCGCGCTTGCGCGTCAGCCACCGCACCTTGCTCGATGCGCTCGCGGCGCAGCGCGAGAACGCCGCCCTGGTGCAGGAGCTGGAAGGCTACCGGCGCACGCTCGAGCACGAGAACGCGTTGCTGGGCGACTCGCTGCGCGACGCCGCACAGGCGGCCAACCACGACCCGCTCACCGGGCTGTTCAACCGCCGCTACCTGACCGCGTTCGCGCAGCCGCTGGCGGCGCTGGTGCTCGACGAGCGCGAGCCGGTGACGGTGCTGATCGTCGACATCGATCACTTCAAGCGCGTCAACGACACCCACGGCCACCCGGTCGGCGACGAGGTGCTGCGGGCAGTCGCGCAGAGGCTGGGCACGCTCGTGCGCGATCTCGATTGTCTGGCGCGTTACGGCGGTGAGGAGTTCGTCGTCGTGCTGCGCCGCTGCGACGTGCACCGCGGCCGCCGCGTGGCGGAGGCCCTGCGGCACAACATCGCCAGTTCCGAGATCGGCGCGGACGACGGAACGGTCTCGATCACGGTGTCGATCGGCCTCGCGCAGTGGGGCCCCGGCGAGCAGCTCGATGAGGTGATCCAGCGCGCCGACCGCACGCTGTACCGCGCCAAGCAGGCCGGGCGCGATCGCGTCGAGGTCGATGTCAACGATGCGCTGCATCTGCTGTACCTGACCAGCGGCGACTCGACGCTGACCGGCCATTTGCACTGAGGCGCGGACCCTCTGAAGATCGTCAACGCTGCCGTGCCAGCCGAGGATCGAGCAGATCGCGCAGCCCGTCGCCCATCAGGTTGAGCCCGAGCACGCTGACGACGATCGCCAGGCCCGGCCAGACCGCGAGCATCGGTGCCTGGTACATCATGCTCTGGCCTTCGTTGAGCATGCGCCCCCAGCTTGGCATCGGCGGCTGCGTGCCCAGGCCGAGGTAGCTCAGCGCGGCCTCGGCGAGGATCGCGATCGCGAAGCGGATCGTCGCCTGCACGATCAGCACCGCGGCGATGTTGGGCAGCACATGCTCGACGGTGATATGCCATGGGCCCTTGCCGCAGGCGCGTGCGGCGAGCACGTATTCGCGCGTCCAGATCGCCTTCGCGGAGCCGCGCGTGATGCGCGCGAACTCCGGGATGTTGAACACCCCGATCGCGACGATCGAGACGACCAGTCCCGGGCCGTAGATCGCGGTCAGCATGATCGCGGTGAGCAGCGCCGGGAATGCGAGCGTGAAGTCGGCGCCGCGCATCACGAGTTCTTCGACCCAGCCGCCGCGCGCGGCGGCGAGCAGCCCGAGTGCGACGCCGACGCCGATGCCGATGCCGACCGCGATCACGCCGACGGCAATCGAATAGCGCGCACCCACGATCAGCATCGAGACGATGTCGCGGCCAAGGCTGTCGGTGCCGAGCCAGTGCGCGCTCGATATCGGTTGGAGCTTGCTCGGCACGTCGATCTCGCCGGCCGGGTAGGGCGTCCAGACGAACGACAGCAGCGCGGTGAGGACCAGCAGCGCGACCAGCACGCCGCCGATCGCGAAACTCTTGTGGCGCAGCGCGCGTTGCCAGAAGCTCATGCGGCGCGGACCTTCAAGCGCGGATCGATCACCGCATAGAGCACATCGACGACGAAGTTGATGATGATCACCGTGGCCGCCAGCAGCATCACGATGCCCTGCACCAGCAGCACGTCCCGGTTCGAGATCGCCTGGAAGATCAGCCGCCCGAGGCCGGGCAGCGAGAACACGTTCTCGACCACGATCGTGCCGGTGACGAGGTTCGCGAACTGCAGCCCCATCACCGTGAGCACTGGCACGAGCGCGTTGCGCAACACATGGCGCCACAGCACCGCGCGCTGGCTCAGGCCCTTGGCGCGTGCGGTGCGCACGAAGTCCTCGCGCAGCACGTCGAGCACCGCGGAGCGCGTGATGCGCGCGAGGATCGCGGCCTGCACCACCGCGAGCGAGACGGCCGGCAGGATCAGCGCCTTCAAGGCTTGCCATGGGTCGTCGTCCCAGCCTGGGAAGCCGCCGGCCGAGAACCATTGCAGCTTCACCGCGAACAGCAGGATCAGCAGAATCGCGAACCAGAAGTTCGGTACCGCGATGCCGACCTGGCTCGCCGTCATCACGCCCACGTCGCCGAGCTGGTTGTGGCGCGACGCGGCGTACAGGCCGAGCGCGAGCGCGAGCACGGTGGTGAGCCCCATCGCGATCACGGCCAGCGGCGCTGTGACGGCCAGGCGTTCGGCGATCAGGTCGCTGACCGGCGTGTCGTACGAAACGCTCAGGCCGAGGTCGCCATGCAGCATGCCGCCGACCCAACGCAGATAGCGTTCGGTCGGTGGCTGGTTCAACCCGAGCTGTTCGCTCAGCGCCTTCACCGCCTCGGGCGTCGCAGTGGCGCCGAGCCGGACCTCGGCTGCGTTGCCCGGCAGGATGCCGAGGGCGGCGAAGATCACGGCCGACGCAGCCAGCAGCGTGATGACGAAGGTCGCGAAACGCTTGAGCAGGAAGATGCTGATGATCGGGGCCTCGTGTAGCGCGGGCCGGTGCGCCGCTCATTCCAATATCATGGCCCAAAACCAGAGCCGTCCAGAGACGACGTTCGCTTCATGATCCTGTTCCGCCGCCGCCAGGTCTGGCTTCCCACGCTCTGGGGCGCGTTGCTGATGCTGGCCGTTGCGGCGGCGCTCGTCGTGCTGGTCGGCCTCAACGCCTATGACCTGCTCGCGCCGCACCAGCCCGCGCGCGGCCCAGCGGGCGCCGGAGCGCGAACGCTCGTCGTCGAAGGATGGCTGGAGGGCGACGAGCTGCGGCAGGCCGTCGCGATTGCGCGCAGCGGCCGCTACGAGCGCGTGCTGACAACCGGCGGGCCGATCGATGCCTGGTCCGACCCCCTGGGGTGGCACAACCATGCCCGCCGCGCCGCGGCTTACCTGCGCGACCACGGCGTCGACAGCGTGCCGGTCATTGCCGTCGAGACGCCACCGACCTTGCAGGACCGCACCTACCACAGCGCCGTCCAGGTACGGGATTGGGCGCGGCGATCCGGCGTCGAGCTGCAGGCGATCGACCTGTTCTCCGTCGGTGTGCACATGCGTCGCTCCAGGGTGCTGTATCGCATGGCGTTGGGCGACGCGGTCGAGGTCGGCGCGATCCCGGCGCGCCCGCTGCTGTACGACCCGCAACGCTGGTGGGGCAGCAGCGCCGGCACCAAGGCCACGATGGGTGAGACGCTGAGCCTGGCGTGGACGACGTGCTGCTTCTGGCCCGCCGCACCACGCTAGCCGGGGCACCCGCGGCGAGTAGGCCGCCACCCGCCGGCGGAGTCAGGCCAGGGCTGCGTCCAGCACCTCCACCCAGTGCTTCACCGGCGTCGCGGTGCCGGTCTGCAGGTGCTGGATGCAGCCGATGTTGGCCGAGACGATGACCTGCGCGGCCAGTGGCGCGAGCTGGTCGAGCTTGCGGTCGCGCAGCCGATAGGCGAGCTCGGGTTGCAGCACCGAGTAAGTGCCGGCCGAGCCGCAGCACAGGTGCGATTCGCTGGCTGCGACGCGCACGTTGAAGCCGAGTTCGTTCAGGTGCGTCTCGACGCCGCCGCGCAGCTGCTGGCCGTGCTGCAAGGTGCACGGCGGATGAAACGCCAGCTGCGTCGGCACGTCGCGCAGGCGCAGCTTGTTCTTGAGCCGCGGCACGAGATCGGGCAGCAGCTCGCTCAGGTCGCGCGTGAGCTCACTGATCCGCTTCGCCTTCTCGGCATAGGCCGGGTTGCGCGCCAGCGCGTGGCCGTAGTCCTTCACCGTGACGCCGCAGCCGGAGGCGTTCATCACGA
>JBDUAG010000201.1:0-6819 GCA_040004785.1 Burkholderiales bacterium
CTGGAAGCTCGACGTGACCGAGCAGACCACGCTGCTCGGCGTCGGCCGCACCACGCTGTACCAGTGGAAGGGTGGCAAGGTCGGCCCGCTCGACCGGCATGTGCTGGAGCGCCTGTCCTACCTGTTCGGCATCTACGCCGCGTTGCAGATCCTGTTGCCGCTGAAGCAGCGCGCCGACGCCTGGGTCCGCCAGCCGAACGCCGCGCCGCTGTTCGGCGGCCGCTCCGCGCTCGATCGCATGATGGGCGGGCAGGTGGCCGATCTCTACGTCGTGCGCCATTACCTCGACGCGCAACGCGGCGGCAAGGCTTGATTGCGCCGAAGGACGTTCCGGTCACGCCTGTC
The DNA here is from genome assembly GCA_040004785.1 of Burkholderiales bacterium. Taxonomy (GTDB): domain Bacteria; phylum Pseudomonadota; class Gammaproteobacteria; order Burkholderiales; family Burkholderiaceae_C; genus LMDS01. The sequence goes on from JBDUAG010000201.1 coordinate 346, forward strand.
AGCTGGCGCCCCTGCCACCGCCTGATCCCGTCACGCTACCCGACTGTCGGCCTGTACGACGCGATCGCCGACCCGGCCGACATCGATGTCGTCTTCGCGATCGAGCTCCTGACCAATCCGCGCATCCGCGACGAGATCGGCCAGCTGCAACTCGTGCCGCCGGAGGAGCGCGTCAGCGGTGCCGGCAGCACGGTGATCATGGCCGCGTTCACGCACCTGAACCCGGAAGGCTCGCGCTTCTCGGACGGCAGCCACGGCGTCTACTACGCGGCGCAGGCGATCGAGACCGCGATCGCCGAGGTCAGCCACCACCGCGCGCTGTTCCTGTCGCGCACGAAGGAGCCGGCGATGGATGTGGACATGCGCGCGATCAGCGCCAACCTCGACGCCGAGTTGCACGACCTGCGCGGCCTCGGCAAGCGCGGCACGGCCCTGCTCGACCCGGACGACTACGCCGCGCCGCAGGCCTTCGCGCGGCGGCTGCGCGAGTCCGGCAGTTGGGGCGTGGTGTTCACCAGCGTGCGCCACGAGGGCGGGGTTTGCGTCGGCGTGTTCCGCCCGAAGGCGCTTCGCAACGCGCGCTCCGGCGCCCACATCGCGCTGCACTGGGACGGTACGCGCATCACGCACTGGTACGAGAAACGCGGCCTGCATTCGGTCAGCCAGCGATCTCCATCGTGAGCAAGACCTGCGCGTAGGCTTTCGCCAGGTTGTCGGTGTGCAGCGAGGCCATGCCGCCGCCGCCGAGCACGTCGTGCAGCACGAAGTTGATGGCGTTCAGGCCGGGCAGGTCGAAGCGTTCGACCTTGCTCGGCGCGCGGTGCGCGAAATGCGTGGCGACGCGTTCGGGTGTCAGCCAGGCGGAGAGCCGCGGCAGGTCCTCGGCGCGGCGCGCAATGAGGCCGATGTTCGCGTTGTTGCCCTTGTCGCCGGAGCGGCCGTGGGCAAGCGCGATCAGCGGAGTGCGCTGATCGCGCTCGTTCGCCGAGCGGCTCGCGTGCGTCAGCGCCGGGCCCAGCGTCGTCGCATCGAAGCCGCCGTGCCGTGGGATCGTCACCGGCTCGCGTTCGCCGTTGACATCGATCTCGACCGCCACCACCGACTTGTCGAGCAGGAACGAGAACAGCCGCACCACCGGCGTTGGGCTGGGCCGGCCGCCGACGAGGCCGAGCGTGCCGGGCGCCATCGAGGTCGCGGCCGGCGCGAACTCGCGCGCGAAGAGTTCGAGGCTGTCGCGCGACGCCGCCTTCGCGCTCATCTTCAGCACGACCTCGCGCGCGCCGGTGTGTGCGCCGGCGCCGAACATCTCCTCGCCGCCGAGCACCTCGATGCGCGTCTCGGTGAATGGCGGCAGGCCGCGCCCGGCGAGCATGCGCTGCATGCGTGTCAGCAGTGCCGCGCCGGTGCGCTGCGCCTTGCTCACCGCATCCGCGCCGGCGATCGTGAGGAAGCCGGTGTTGCGGTAGCCGTCGGCGTAGGTCGCGCTGACCTTGTACTGCGGCGTCGGCGCGCGGCCGATCGCGCCGCTCACGTGGACGCGGTGCTCGGACTGTCGCGTCATGCGCACCTGCGTGAAGTCGCAGCTCACGTCGGGCATCAGGTAGGCGCGCGGGTCGCCGATCTCGTAGAGCAGTTGCTCGGCCACCGTGGCCGGCGTCACGAGCCCGCCGGTGCCGGGCGACTTGGTGATCACGAAGCTGCCGTCGGCGCTCGCCTCGACGATGGGGAAGCCGATGTTCTCCCAGTCCGGCACCGCGTCCCAATCGGTGAACAGGCCGCCGGTGCATTGCGCGCCGCATTCGATCAGGTGGCCGGCGAGCGTGCCCTGCGCGAGCCGGTCGTAGGCGTCCGCGGCCCACGTGAACTCGTGCATCAGCACGCCCAGCGTCACCGCCGAATCGACGCAGCGGCCGGTGATCACCACATCGCAGCCGGCGTCGAGCGCGCGCGCGATCGGCAGCGCGCCGAGATAGGCGTTGATGCTCGCGACCCGCTGCGGGAACGGCAGGCCGCTGAACATCTCGGTTGTCTTCGATTCGCGGAAAGCGTTCGCCCGCGCCACCAGATCGTCGCCGAGCACGACGCCGACCTTGATCGTGATGCCGAGCTCGGCGGCGAGTGTCTGCAGCGCATCGCGGCAGGCCAGCGGGTTCACGCCGCCGGCGTTGGCGACGACCCGGATGCCGCGCTGGCGCAGCTGCGGCAGCGCCTCGCGCATCATGATCTGGACGAAATCATGCGCATACCCGGTGCTCGCGTCCTTCGCGCGCTGCGCGGCGAGGATCGACATCGTCACTTCCGCGAGGTAGTCGAACACGAGGTAGTCCACTGCGCCGCTTGCGAGCAGTTGCGGTACTGCGAGCGCGGTGTCGCCCCAGAAACCCGAGGCGCCACCGATGCGCACGGTCTTGGCTGTCATTCGATGCCTCCTTGTTGGCGCTGGCCGGCATTGTCCACAATGACGCCCGGTTCTAGGCCAACCGTACTAGGTTTCAAACCGATCTAGCTTTCCGCGACTAGGGCTTGTCACGGATGATTCATTCATTCCAAACAACCCATCACGGAGATCCCGCATGACCACCCAATCCCTCAGCTCGGTTGCCAGCAACATCGTCGGCCAGTACTCGCAAGCCAGCAAGCACCTCGTCGACGCCTACCGCAGCGGCGCGCAGCGCCTGGTCATCGGCGCGAACACGCAGTACGTGACCCTCCTGAACAGCGGCGCGCTGCCGCTGGTGACCGAAGACGTGAAGGCCCGCATCTTCAAGGTGCAGACGCAGATCACGGGCCTGGTCGAACAGGGCATCAACGGCGGCTCTGACCGTGCCGAGCAAGCCATCGACTTCGTCGCCGGTGGCGTGAACGGCGGCATCGAGCGCGTCGCCGCTGCGGCCGGTCGTGTCGAAGAAGCACTGAAGACCACCGCCCTGACCAAGGTCGGCCAGGTCGCGATCCTGCCGGTCGCACAAGTCTCGCTGACGCTGGTGACCCGCGCTGCCGAAGGCACGAAGCGCCTGTCGGAACGCGTTGCCGGTACCGAAGTGGCCGCCGCTCCGGTGGTCGCCAAGGCCAAGCGCGTGGTCAAGAAGGCCGTGCGCCGCGTCAAGGCCCGCGCCTGATCTCACACGCTTCGCGTGAATCGAAGGCCCTCGGGAAACCGAGGGCCTTTGCTCATTCGCCGCGGCTTGTTTGTCGGGCATCATGACTGCGAAGGAAGCGATGATGGTTACCAAGGTCAAAGCCCCCGCTGCAAAACGCGCGGCGCCGCGCAAGCGCGCTGCTGCCGCCGAACCTGTCGTGCAGGCGCCCCCCGAGGCTGCCAAGCCGAACCTGATCCGCGCCGGCCTGCAGGCGCTCGACAAGGCACGCCAGGACGTCGCCGAGCGCCAGAGCCGGGTCTTCGAGGCGATCCTCGGGTTCGAGCCGGCACAGGGCCTCGCGGCGCGCGAAGGCGCTGCCGCCAAACTCGCGGCCGAAGCCTTCGGCCTGCGCAAATTCGAGGCCGTGTTCGACCAGCGCGTCGCGCACGCGCTCGAACGCATGGGTGTTCCTTCGGCCGAGGCGTTGAAGGCCCTGATCGATGAAGTCGCCGCGCTGAAGGAAGAAGTGCGCAGCCTGAAGGCGGCGCGCCGTCGCTGACCCGTGACGGTCGTCGCCACGCGAACCCGTGACCGCATCCTCGAGGCCAGCCTGATGCTGTTCAACGAGGAGGGCCTGGCGAAGGTGTCCACGCACCGCATCGCCGCCGAGCTTGGCATCAGCCCGGGCAACCTGCACTACCACTTCAAGGCCAAGCAGTTGATCGTGGCGACGCTCTTCCGCCACTTCGAGGAGCGGCTGTCGGCCTGCATGGAGGCCGCCGCCGAGGTCGACGCGCTCGACGACGTATGGCTCTCGCTGCACCTCGCGTTCGAGGCCGTCAACGCCTACCGTTTCGTCTACCGCGACGTCGACTACCTGCTCAACGAATACCCCGACCTCGAAGCGCGCGCGCAGGCGCTGACCGCGCGCAACCTGCTCGCGGCGCGCAGCCTGTGCACGGGCTTGCAGCACGCCGGCGTGATCGAGGCCGGTATCGAGGAGATCGAGATGCTCGCGTTGCAGATCGTCTTCGCGACCACCTGCTGGTTCACGTTCAAGCGCCTCACGCCGCGGCGCAGCGCCGCATCGGCGCATGCCGAACCGGCATTGGCGGCTTACTACGCGTTGACGTTCCTGTCCCCATATGTCGTGGGTGAGGCGCGTGACTACCTGAATTATCTGCGTTCCAAGTATCTGCGCTAGACCCGCATCACAACGAGGAGATCTGACCATGACGCAAGCCACGACCCCGAACATCGCGCCGCCGTCGCGGCTGCTGCAGCTGCTCGAGCTCCGCGCGACCTGGGAGCTCGCGGCCGGCGTCGCCGCGCTGCCATGGCTGCGCCTCGCGCCGCGTGGCGACGGCCACCCGGTGCTCGTGCTGCCGGGGCTGGTCGCCAGCGATGTCTCGACGCGCATGCTGCGCCACTTCCTGAAGCGCAGCGGCTACGACGTGCACGGCTGGGGCCTCGGCCGCAACTTCGGGCCGCGCCCCGGCGTCGAGGCCGCGATGCTCGCGCTCATCGACCGCCTGCATGCGCAGAGCGGCCGCAGCGTCAGCCTGATCGGGCAGAGCCTCGGCGGCGCGTACGCGCGCATGCTCGCCGCGCAACGGCCCGACGCGGTGCGCAGCGTGATCACGCTCGGCAGCCCGGTGGCCGGGCACCCGCGCTCGAGCAATGCGTGGCGTGTCTACGAGTTCACCAGCGGCAAGAGTTCGGTCGATCCGGGGACCTGGCAGCAGGTGACGCAAGCGCCGCAGGTGCCGACGACCTCGATCTACAGCCGCACCGATGGCGTGGTCGCGTGGCAGAACAGCATCGAGCCCTCCGAGCAGCCGCACACCGAGAACATCGAGGTCGTCAGCAGCCACATCGGCATGGCGGTGCACCCCGCGGTGCTGTTCGCCGTGGCCGATCGGCTGGCCCAGCCCGAAGGGGCATGGCAGCCGTTCGAGCGCCGCGGCTGGCGCGCTGCGGTGTTCCCGAAGCCCATGCACGCCTGACCGCGGGCTGAACCGGATGGCGCGCCGCCCCGGCGCTCCTATCATCGCCCCCACCAACCGTGGAGGCTCCCATGACCTTGACCCGACGCAGCCTGATCCAGGCTGCCGGCGCGACCGCGCTGCCCGCGATGCTGACCACGCCTGCGCGCGCGGCGGCCGAGCTGAAGATTTCGCACCAGTTTCCCGGCGGAACGCTCACCGAAGGTGACTTTCGCGATCGCCTGTGCCGGCGCTTCGCCGTCGAGGTCGAGAAGCGCACTAGCGGCGCGTTGAAGGCGTCGGTCTATCCTGGCTCGTCGCTGATGAAGACCAACGCTCAGTTCTCCGCGCTGCGCAAAGGCGCGCTCGACATGAGCCTGGTGCCTTTGTCATATGCCGGCGGCGAAGTCGCCGAGACCAACATCGGTCTGATGCCGGCACTCGTGCCGAGCTACGAGCAGGGCACGATGTGGAAGACGGCCGAGGTCGGCAAGCTCCTCGCCAAGCTGCTCGACGAGAAGGGCGTGATGATCGTCAGCTGGGTCTGGCAGGCCGGCGGTGTGGCCAGCCGCGGCCGGCAGCTGGTGGCGCCGGACGACGCGAAGGGCCAGAAGGTGCGCGGCGGCAGCGCCGAGATGGACCGGATGCTGAAGCAGGCTGGCGCGTCGGTGATCACGCTGCCGTCGAACGAGATCTACGCCGCGATGCAGACCGGCGCGATGGACGCGGCGATGACGTCCAGCACCAGCTTCATCTCGTTCAAGCTCGAAGAGATCGCCAAGCACCTGACGACCGGCCGCAACAAGACCTACTGGTTCATGCTCGAACCGCTGATGATCTCGAAATCGATCTTCGCTGCGTTGCCCAAGGCACAGCAGGACGTGGTGATGGCGGTCGGCGCCGAGCTCGAGGTCTTCGGCCGCGACGCCGCCCGTGCCGACGACAAGAACGCCGCCGACATCTACGCCAAGGCCGGCGCCAAGCTCTACGACCTCGACGAGGCGACCTTGAAGAAGTGGCAGGCCATCGCGATGGACACGGCCTGGAAGGATTTCGGCGAGAAGAGCGAATCCTGCGCCGCGCTGCTCAAGGCCGCGCAAAAACTCCTGTGACGCTCCTGTGATCGACCCCGACACGCCCGAGTGGCTGCGCCCGCTGGCGCGCGCGATCCAGCGCATCAACGAGGCGATGGTGGCCTTCGGCATGCTGGCGCTGCTGGCGGCCTCGTTCGTGCTGACCTACAGCGTCGTCTCGCGCTACGTGATGAAGGCCTCGACCGATTGGCAGGACGAAGCGGCCGTCTTCTGCCTCGTCGGCGCCACTTTCCTGTGCGGCGCGTTCGTGCAATCGCTGCGCGGCCACGTCGGCATCGAGGCCATCGCCGGCTGGCTGCCGCGCTCGCTCGATCG
>JBDUAG010000202.1:0-6800 GCA_040004785.1 Burkholderiales bacterium
CCGGCCGGAAGTGCGCCAGCAGCAGCGATACGGCGTGCAGCCGTTCGTCGTCGCGGACCTCGTAGAAGCGCTGTTCGATCTTCGTGGCAGCGTGCTGCGACGCAACCTTCACGGTCTGCGGCGTGCGCATGAACTGCTGGCTCAACTGCGCGATCCCCTCGGGGTAGGTGGCCGAGAACAGCAGGGTCTGGCGCTGCTTCGGACAGTGCTTGGCGATCGTGGAAATGTCGTCATGAAAGCCCATGTCCAGCATGCGGTCGGCCTCGTCGAGCACCAGCGACTTCAGCGCGCCGAGTTGCAGCGTGCCTCGCGTCAGGTGGTCGATGATCCGACCCGGCGTGCCGACGACGATGTGCGCGCCGTGCTCCAGGCTGGCGCGCTGCGCATGCATCGGCGCGCCGCCGCACAGGGTCAGCGTCTTGATGTTGTCCTCGCTGCGCGCCAGGCGCCGCACCTCGGCGGCGACCTGGTCGGCGAGCTCGCGTGTCGGGCACAGCACCAGTGCCTGCACCGCATTGCTCGACTGATCGAGCGTGGCCAGCAGCGCGAGCGCAAACGCGGCGGTTTTGCCGCTGCCGGTGCGGGCCTGCACGATCAGATCGTGCCCGGCCAGCGCGATCGGCAGGCTCGCAGCCTGTACCGGCGTCATCGCGAGGTAGCCCAACCGTGTCAGATTACCGAGTTGGGCGGGTGGCAGGGGCAGGGTGCTGAAGGCATCCTTCGAATCGGGGATATCGGATGGCCTGGTCATCCCCGATTATCCGTACAGCGTTGTAGCTGACATGGACTTTGGAATTTCACTGACACGATGCGCGGTCCCGCCCCGACATAAGCGGTCCGCGATGTCGCCGATAGTTGATTCATACGTTGGTTGCGTCTGCAGGAGCACATCATGAACGCTTCATTCGAAATCAGGTTTCAGTCGCTGTTTAACGAAGGCCGCGCCTTGTCGTTCCCGTGCGACGAGCAGGGTCATGTGGCGATGGACTCGCTCAGCGACCGGGCCCGCGAGAACTACCTGTACGCCCGTGCCGTGATCGGCCGCGAATACGCGTATCCGATGGTTCGGCCCTCGCTGGCGCACTGAGCCCGTTCTGCCTGCTGTCGGCAACGTCCGACAGCAGAAGCTCCCCGCGACCGACTGCCGTCGCAAAGCCTGCCCTCTATCGTTGACCCACTCCCTTCTGCATTGCTCCACAGCACCAGAAGGCCTTGGGTTCCGGCCGGATTCTTCGGCCACGTTAGAGGAGAAATTCATCATGAACTCACGACTCTTGACCATGACGGCGATCGGCGCCGTGGCGGCATCGCTGGCGATGGCCGGTTGCAGCAAATCGGACCAGAACGCTGCTAAGAACTCTGCCGACGACACCGTGGCACAGGTCGACCAGAAGGCGCGGCAGATCGGTGAAGGCGCCAAGGACGCGACCCGGAAAGCCGGTGACAAGCTCGACGACACCGTCATCACGGCCAGTGTGAAGACCGAGATCGCGAAGGATGCTGAGCTCAGCGCTCTTCAGGTCAACGTGGACACCGACAACGGTCGCGTGGCCTTGCGCGGCAACGCGCCGTCGATGGCGGCGAAGGAGCATGCCACGTCGCTGGCAGCCGCCGTCAAGGGCGTGGCCAGCGTGGACAACCAGTTGACCATCGCGCCGAAGAAATAGCCGGCTCTCAGCGCTTGGCGATCTCCAACAGTTCGACCTCGAACTTCAGCGTGGCGTTCGGCGGGATCACGCCGCCAGCGCCCCGCGCGCCATACGCGATGCCGGGCGGGCACACGAGCTGTGCCTTGCCACCAACCTTCATGCGTTGAACGCCTTCGGTCCAGCACGGGATCACGCCTCCGAGCGGAAACTGTGCAGGTTCGTTGCGCTTGTACGAGCTGTCGAATTCGGTGCCGTTCGCGAGGGTGCCGCGGTAGTGCACCTTCACGGTGTCGGCCGCGGTCGGGTTCGCGCCGCTGCCGTCGCGCAGCGCGCGGTACACGAGGCCGCTGGGTGTGACGACGGCGCCCCTTTCCTGGGCGGCACTGGCAGCTAGATCGGCTTGGGCGCTGGCCACAACGCCGAGCGAGATCAGGGCGGCTCCCAGAGCGATTGATTTGAGATTCATTTGAAAGTCCGGTGGTTGGATCGGGTCAATGATGATGTGCCGCGCCGGCGCCGCTCAACGCAGCGCGAAGGGCGGCGATGGGCATGAAGCCGCTGCCGACGAGGTGCAGGTGGTCGCCGTGTTCGGCAATCAGCGTCGGGAAGCCGCGAATGCCCCAGGCCTGCGATTGCTGGAAATCCTGCAAGGTCGCGTCTCGCATGCCCTGCGACGCGAACGCCTTGCCGAACTCGGCGCGCGGGATGCTCAAGTGTTCTGCGATGTCGGCCAGCACGCCCGGCTCGGTGACGTTGCGGCCTTCGGCGTAGAACGCATGTTGCACGGTCTTGAAATAACGCCACACCAGCTTGGGCCACAGGCTGCGCACCGTCACCGTGGCGCGGGCGGCAGGCTCGGTGTCGTAGACGAAGCCGGGTTGCTGCATCGCTGTTTCCTGCCCGCTGGCGAACGGCTGGCCGCTGGCCTGCTCGACATGGCGCCAGTGCCCGGCGAGTTCGATGGCGCGTTCCGAGGTGATCGCTTCGGTGGTGAACGGGCGCAGGCCACCCATCACGAGGGCGAGTTGCAGCGGCGCAGCGTCCTGCGGATCGGCCAGCAATTGATCGAGTGGCGCGGCGAAGCCGTAGCACCATGAGCACATCGCATCGCCGACGTAGATCAGATTCATCGAGGCATCCTGAAAAATGGGTCGGTGAGACTCTATCGGAAAGATTCGCCACAGGTTCTTACACTACCGGGCCGCCCTCCAACGCTATCGAGTCCACCGAATGACCTTGCTGCTCGCCCCGATGGAGGGGCTGCTCGACTTCACGCTGCGCGACATCCTGACGCGCGCCGGCGGCATCGACCGCTGCGTGTCCGAGTTCATTCGCGTCACGGGCACGCTGTTGCCTGAGCGCGTGTTCACGCGCGTCGTGCCAGAGTTGACGCATGGCGGCCGCACGGCCGCCGGGGTGCCGGTGCGCGCGCAGTTGATGGGCTCCGACCCGGTTTGCCTGGCCGAGAACGCGGCGCGGCTCGCGGGCCTTGGGCCCGCTGGTATCGACCTCAACTTCGGCTGCCCAGCGAAAACCGTGAACCGCCACGGCGGCGGCGCGGCGCTGTTGGTCGATCCTGAATTGATTGCGCGCATCGTCGGCGCGGTGCGCCGGGCCGTGCCCGCGGCGATGCCGGTCTCGGCCAAGATGCGCCTCGGCTTCAATGACGACGCCCTCGCGCTCGACTGCGCGCACGCGATCGCGAGCGGGGGCGCCTGCGAGCTGGTCGTGCACGCGCGCACCAAGGCCGACGGTTACCGGCCGCCGGCGTACTGGGAGCGCATCGCGCCGATCCGCAGGGCACTGGCCATCCCGGTGATCGCGAACGGCGAAATCTGGAACGTCGGCGATGCGCTGCGCGCCCGTGAACTCTCGGGCTGCGACACGCTGATGCTGGGCCGCGGCATGGTCGCCGACCCGGGGCTGGCGCTCGCGATCGCGGCAGACGCTCGCGGTGGCGACGCCGGCGTCACCTGGGCCGAACTGCAGCCGCTGCTGGCTGCGTTCTGGGAGCTCGTGTGCGGCCACGTCGAGCCGCGTGCGCAGGCCGGCCGGTTGAAGCAATGGCTGAACTACCTGCGCCGCCGCCATCCGCAGGCCGACGTGGCGCATGCCGCGGTGCGCACGCTGAATGACCCGCGACGCGTGGCCGAACGTCTCGGGCTTGGCCATCGCGTGCGCGATGATGAACTTCTGGAGGTACTGGCTTGAAAACATGGAACGTCGAGATCCAACGCGTCAAGGCGATGAGCAACAGCAACGGCCTGATCCGGGCCCAGATCGACGCGCTGGTTCAGCCCGCCGCGGGGCGTGACGAGGGCGTGCCGACGACGCTGCTGCAGTTCAGTGAAGAGACGGCGCGGGTGATGCTGCTGCTGCTGAAGACGCAGCTCGCGGAGTTCGACGCCCGCAAGGCGAAAAGTCGGCGCTAGAGATGGAGCCCCTCGACGACGAGTACGTTCGTCGATCCCCCGGGGGGATTCGGGCCGGCTTGGGGCGGCCCGGCGCTCGGCCCGAGCTCAGCCCTTGCGCGCCCGCTGGATCAGGTAATCCACGACCGCCACGGTCTGCTCGCCGCTGCCGGTCTGGCTCGGGGAGGTGCTGTAGCGGCCGTTCACGGTCATGGTCGGCACGCCGTCGAGCTTGTAGGCGGCGGCGAGCTTTTTGGCACGCGTGACGCTGGTCGCGACCGAGAACGAATTGAACACGTCGAGAAACTTGGCGCCATCGATGCCGTTCTTGCCGACCAGCGCGGCGATGTCGGCCGGCTTGTCGAGGCGCAGCCGATCGACGTGCACGGCAGCGAAGATCTTGCTCTGCATCGTCGCGACCTGACCCATCGTCTCGAGCGCGTAGTAGGTCTTCATGAAGTTCTCGGCGTTCATCAGGAACGGCGCCGGAATGCGGTGGAACACGACATCGGCCGGCACCTTCTTGGTCCAGGCTTCGAGGGTGGGCTCGAACGCGGCGCAGTGCGGGCAGGCATACGAGAAGAACTCGAGAACCTCGATCTTGCCCGGCGCGAGCGGCGGCACCGGCGGATCGACCTTCGCGAACTGCACGCCCTCGGTGGGCGCCCCCTGGGCCGATGCCGTCAGGGGCAGGGTAGCCGCACCGAAGGTGGTGACGACGAGTGCGGCGGAAAAATCGCGACGGTTCACGTTCAAGGTCCTTGTGATGGCGGGGTGCCGGCGACTGACCGGCCGGCGGCCGAAAAGTTCAGCGCCGCCCGGCATTCTCCGACAAAGCCAACGCGCTGGCCCGCTGCGGCGTTGACTACACACGGGTACATGCCCCGCGCCAGCTGTGCCAACATCCCGGCCACACCATGAATGATTCTCCCGTGAACACCCCCGAACCCGGCCGCCTCAAGCAGCGCCTCAAGTGGTTGGCCTGGGCTGCCGTCGGCGCCTCGGCCGGCATCGCCGTCTACCTCGGCGTGCTGGTCTACACCACGCCCGATGTCGATCAGCTCAAGCGTGCGCAGGCGGTGCGGCCGAGTGTGATCCTGTCCAGCGATGGCGAGGTGATCGGCCGCTTTTCCAACGCCTACCAGGCGCCGGTGACGTTGAAGAACGTCTCGCCCGACCTGATCAACGCGCTCGTCGCGACCGAAGACCACCGCTTCTATCGGCACAGCGGCCTCGACCCGATACGTCTCGCGGCCTCGGCCTGGAACACGCTGCACGGCGACATGCAGGGCGGCTCCACGCTGACCCAGCAGCTCGCGCGCAACCTGTTCCCGGTCGAGATCGGCAACGAGCGCAGCCTGAACCGAAAGCTGCGCGAGGCCATCACGGCGCTGCGGCTGGAGCGCAGCAGCAGCAAGGAGCAGATCCTCGAGAGCTACCTGAACAGCGCGCCGTTTCTCTACAACGTGCGCGGCATCGAGATGGCGGCGCGCACCTACTTCGACAAGCCCGCGGCGCAGCTCGACACCGCGCAGTGCGCGACGCTGGTCGGCATGCTCAAGGGCACGCAGCGCTACAACCCGGTGCGCAACAGCGAGCGAGCGCGCCTGCGCCGCAACCTCGTGATGGCGCAAATGGTGAGGCGCGGCACGCTGACGCAGGCGCGCTACGAGCAATTGCGCGTGCAGCCGCTGGTGCTCTCGTTCACACGGCCCGAAGACGGCGGCATCGGCCAGGCGCGCCACTTCGTCGCGCACCTCCGCGAGCGATTGGTGGAGTGGGCCGATGCGCACGATGTCGATCTCGACACCGACGGGCTGGTGATCCGCACCACGCTCGATTCGCGGCTGCAGAAGTTCGCACAGGACGCGGTCGCCCAGCAGGTCGCGAAGCTGCAGGGCATCGCCGGCACCGAATGGGCCGGCGCCCGCGGGAAGAAGGGCGCCGAAGCACCGGCGCCGTTTGCACAGTTCTGGCGCGAGCACCAGCCGCTGCTGGCCGAGATGGCGCGCGATACGCCGGCTTACCGAAGTGGCCGTCAGGCCGGCGCGGGCGAGGCGCAGGCGCTCGCCGAGGTGCTGGCCGACAGCACGCTGATGAACCGGCTGCGCGACGACAAGACCCGCTTGACAGCCGGCTTCATCGCGATCGACCCGCGCAGCGGCGCGGTGCGCGCCTGGGTCGGCAGCCCCGACTTCGCGCGCGAGCAGTTCGACCACGTCGCGCAGGCGAAGCGCCAGCCGGGCTCGACCTTCAAACCCTTCGTCTATGGCGCGGCGTTCCAGCGCGGCATGTCCACCGAGCAGACCTTCATCGACGGCGAGGTCAACATCACGCTGGCCGACGGCAGCCTCTGGCACCCGACCGACGGCAACAGCGCCACCGGACTGCCGATGAGCCTGCGCGACGGCCTGGCGCAATCGAAGAACACGATCACCGCGCAGGTGATGCAGGAGGTCGGCGCCGAGGCGGTCGTCAACTTCGCGCAGGCCGCGGGTGTGCGCGAATCGACACTCGACCCGGTCCCCTCGCTCGCGCTCGGCACCAGCCCGGTCACGCTGCTCGAAATGGCGAACGCCTACGCGACGCTCGCCGCGTTGGGCGAACGCCACGAGCCGCTGCTGATCACGCAGATCGACGACCGCAACGGCCGGGTGCTCGAATCGTTCGCGTTCCCGGCTGAACGCGTGCTCGACCAGCCGCTGATCGAGAAGCTCGTCGACGTGATGCGCGGCGTCGT
>JBDUAG010000203.1:0-6793 GCA_040004785.1 Burkholderiales bacterium
CGCAGATGCCCAGCGTCTCGCGCACGTTGTGGTCGGTGATCAGCACGCCGATGCCGCGGCTCTTCAGGAAGCTGATGATGCGCTGGATCTCGATCACCGCGATCGGGTCGACGCCGGCAAACGGCTCGTCGAGCAGGATGAAGCGCGGTTGCGTTGCCAGCGCGCGCGCGATCTCGACGCGGCGGCGCTCGCCGCCCGAGAGCGCCGGGGCCGGCGAGGCGCGCAGCTTGTCGATCGACAGATCGTGCAGCAGGCTCCCCAGCAGGCTCTCGATCACCGCCGGCTTCAGCGCCTTGCCGTGCTCGTCGATCTGCAGTTCGAGCACGGCGCGGATGTTCTCCTCGACCGTCAGCTTGCGAAAGATCGACGCTTCCTGCGGCAGGTACGACAAGCCGAGCCGTGAACGCTGGTGGATCGGCAGCCGTTCGACGCGCCGGCCTTCGATCGTGATCTCGCCGGCGTCGGCGCGCACCAGCCCGACGATCATGTAGAAACTCGTCGTCTTGCCGGCGCCGTTCGGCCCGAGCAGGCCGACGACCTCGCCGCTGCGCACCGACAGGTGTACGTCCTTCACGACGGTGCGCGCGCCGAACGACTTGCGCAGGCCGATCGCTTCGAGGCGATGCCCGGTCGCGGCGGGCTCGACGCCTGCGGGCGTGGTCAAGGCTTGGCCTCGATTTTCGGTGTCGGCGGCGTCGGCAGCGCCGGCGTCATCTTCAGTGGCCCGACGCTGGATGCCGCGGCCTGCGCCGCTTCGGCGGCCGCCTCGGTGCCTTCGCGTGGCGTCAGCACGACGCGCACGCGACCGCCCGGGTTGGCCGCCGTGGCAGTCGGGGCGCCGGAGACGTTCATCACCTCGCTGGTGCTGTCGTAGGTGACGAGGTTGCCGCTGATCTCGTCGGCCAGTGTCGCGCCGCGCAGGCGCCGCACCGTGGCGTTGTTGATGAACTTGACGACATCGGTCTTGCCGTCGTATTCGAGGCGTTCGGCCTCGCCTTCCATGTATTCGTCCACGCCATCGCGCTTCTGGCGGAATGTGGCCGGTTTGCCCGGCGCGCCAAAAGCAATGGCCTTGTCGTAGCCTCCCGGCGTCTTGTTGTATTCGACGCGCGCCGCCCGGATCACCATCGTGCCCTTGGTGATCACGACATTGCCGCTCAGCACCATGACCTGCTTTTGCAGGTCCAGCTGGCCGAGACCGTTGGCGTCTGCCTCGATGATGGCCGGCTTGAGCCGGTCGGCGCGTTCGGCGTGCGCCGGAACGGCCAGGCAGGCCGCCAAGGCAGCGACGATCGAGAGGGGGAGCGTGGAGTAACTCATAAGGGCATGAAACTTGCAGGCCATTCTAGCCCACAGCGTTTCGTGCCCCCGACATCAACTCGTCTTGCGGAGCTTCTGAACCAGGAAATCCGCCACGAGCAGCGCCTTGTCGTTGCCTCCGGCCATCGAGCCGGAGGTGTAAAAGCGACCCTGAACGCCGATCGCCGGCACGCCGTCGATCTTGTAACCGTCGACCAGCGCATTGGCGCGTTTGAGCTTGCTTTGGGTCGTGAACGAGTTGAATGCCTCCGTGAACTTGCCGGCGTCGACGCCCTGCTTGGTCATGAAGGCGGCAATGTCGGGCAGCTTGTCGAGCGGCAGCCGGTTGACGTGCACGGCGGAGAACACCTTCCGGTGCAGGGTCTCGACCAGGCCGAGCGCCTCCAGCGCGTAGAAGATGCGTTGGTGGGTGGTGAACGGCTCGGCCCGGAACGCCACCGGGACGCGGGTGAAGACGACATGATCGGGAAGGCGCTTGGCCCAGGCGTCCAACTCGGGCTCGAACGCGTTGCAGTGCGGGCAGCCGTACCAGAAGAAGTCGACGACCTCGATCTTGTCCGCCGGCGCGTTGACCGTCACCGGCTGGTTCAGCCGGACGTAATTGCGGCCTTCGACGGGGCTGCCTTGCGCTTGTGTCACGGCCGGGGAGAGCGCGGCGCCGCAGGCCAGCGCGGCGGAAAAGTCTCGACGTTTCATGGGGGCTTCGGAGTGCAGGCGGCGGAGTGAGTCGTTGCCGATGAGCAAAGTTCAGGCCGGGAGCGCGCCAGCCCTCAGCGCTGGACCCGCACCAGCGCCGACTCGACCCCTGCGGCATCGAGCTTCTCTTTCGCGCCGTCGGCGGCGGTCTTCTTGTCGAACGGGCCGACGCGCACCCGAAACACCGTTCGGCCGGATTGCTCGCGTTCCGTGATCTTGCCTTCCATGCCCATCATGGCCAGCTTGGCGCGCTGGGCTTCGGCGTCTTCGGTGCGGCCGTAGGCGCCGGCCTGGACGAAATAGGCGAACGGATCCGGCCCGCTCGCCGCGGAGGCGGCCGGCCGGGGCTCGCGCGCCGGCTTGTCGGCCAGGATCGCAGCCGGGTCGCGCGTGCTGACGGGCGCTGAGGCCTTGGCCGCCGGTACCGCGGCGCTGGTCGTGGCCGGGGGCGGCGTCGTCGAGGGCATGCCCGGGATCACCGGCGTGCCGGTGCCGGCGGCGGCGCTCGCGCTGTTGCCCGGCTTGGCCGGGTTCTTGCCGTACAGCGGGCTGTTCGGATCCCAGTTCTTGTTCTTCTGAACTTCCGCGGCGTCCTGGTCGGCGGTGCGTTGCGGCACCTTGTTGACGAACGGCACCGGCACCTTGGTGACGTACAGCGCGACGCCGAGCGCGAGTGCCAAGCCGATCAGCAAGCCGATGATCAAGCCCACGGCGAAGCCGCCTCGTTGCCCGTCGAAGCTGCTGCGTTGTGATTTTTTCTGTTCGCTCATGAAGGTTCTGGTGCGTTGGTGTCTCGATCCATGCGGTCCGGCGCGCTCACGCCGAGCACCGCGAGGGCGTTGCGGATGACCTGGCGCGTCGCCGCCAGCAGCGCGATCCGGGCCCGCGCCAGTTCGCGATCATCGACGAGAAAGCGCTCCGCGCCGTAGTAACTGTGGAACGCGCCGGCCAGGTCGCGCAGGTAGAAGGTGGTGTCGTGCGGCGCCAGCCCGGCCGCGGCGTTCGCGAGCATTGCCGGGAACTCGGCCAGCTTCAGCATCAGCGCGGCCTCGCTGGGCGCGGCGAGCCGTGCCAGATCGGCTCCGGTCAGCGCTGGCTCGTCGCCGCCGTTCTCGGCCCATTGGCGGATCACCGAGCAGATGCGCGCGTGCGCGTACTGCACATAGAACACCGGGTTCTCGTCGTTGCGCTTCAGCGCCAAATCCACGTCGAAGGTGAACTCGCTGTCGGCCTTGCGGCTGAGCAGGAAGAAGCGCACCGCGTCGCGGCTGGTCCAGTCGATCAGGTCGCGCAAGGTGACGTAGCTGCCGGCGCGCTTGGAGATCTTGACCTCCTCGCCGCCCTTCATCACGGTGACCATCTTGTGCAGCACGTACTCCGGATAGCCCGCCGGCACGCCCATGCCGGCGGCCTGCACGCCGGCGCGCACGCGCGCGACGGTCCCGTGGTGGTCGCCGCCCTGGATGTTGATGGCCTTGTGGAAGCCGCGCTCGAACTTGTTGACGTGGTAGGCCACGTCCGGCACGAAGTAGGTGTAGCTCGCGTCCTGCTTTCGCATCACGCGGTCCTTGTCGTCGCCGTAGTCGGTGGTGCGCAGCCACAGTGCGCCGCCTTCTTCGTAGGTCTTGCCGGAGGCGACGAGGCGCTTCACGGTGTCGTCGACCCGGCCCGACGAATACAGGCTCGATTCGAGGAAGTAGTGGTCGAAGCGCACGCCGAAGGCCCGCAGGTCGAGATCCTGCTCATGGCGCAGGTAGGCGACGGCGAACTGGCGGATGCCGTCCAGATCGTTCACGTCGCCCGATGCGGTGAACGCGCGGTCGTCGGCGCTGACGGTCTGCTTCGCCAGGAAGTCGCGCGCGATGTCGGCGATGTAGTCGCCGTTGTAGGCCGACTCCGGCCATTGCGGGTCGCCAGGTTTGAAGCCGCGCAGCCGCGCCTGCACCGAGGCCGCGAGCGTGGCGATCTGCACGCCCGCGTCGTTGTAATAGAACTCGCGGCTGACCTTCCAGCCTTGCGTCTCGAACAGGTTGCAGATCGCGTCGCCCAGTGCCGCCTGGCGCGCGTGGCCGACATGCAGCGGCCCGGTCGGATTAGCCGAGACGAACTCGACCAGCATCTGATCCGCCCTCGCCGGTTGGCGCCCGAAGCGCTCGCCGCCGGCCAGCACCTCGGCGACGATGGCCTGTTTCGCGGCCGCCTTCAGCCGCAGGTTGATGAAGCCCGGACCGGCGATCTCGAGCGTCTCCACCCATCGCTGCACGGCCGGCTGGCGGTTCAGCGCCTCGACCAGCGCGCCGGCCAGCTCGCGCGGGTTCTTCTTGGCGGCCTTGGCCAGCGGCATCGCGGCAGTGCAGGCGAGATCGCCGTGGGCGGCCTGTTTCGGGGACTCGAACGCCGGCGCCACGCCGGCGCCTGGAGCGACCTCTGTGATGGCGGCGCCGAGCGCGGCCAGCAGGTCGGATTTGGCTTGGATCATGCCTCGATTCTACGAGGGGGGTCTGCGCACGAGCCGGGTCGGCGCCGGTTTGGCTCCTGTTTGGCGTATTGTTCGGGATACAGTGACGGCCCCGGCGGCGCGAAGATGCCGACTCATTTGTCCGCTCCCATGACCACCCGACCGACTCCCTTGTCCGACCCGGCCGACTACCCGCCGGAGCCGGCGCTGCCCAGCCACATCGGCAAGTACCGCGTGCTGAAGCGTCTTGGCGAGGGTGCGACGGCCGAGGTCTTCCTGTGCCACGACGATTTCAAGGGCCAGGACGTGGCGATCAAGCGGGTGCGCCCCAAGGCCTCCGGCGACCCGATGGACAGCCGCTACTCCGACCGCTTCTTCGCCGCCGAGGCCGCGCTCGTCGGCCGGCTCAACCACCCGAATGTCGCGCAGATCTACGATGCGGTGTCCGACCCGGTCGCGCCGTACCTCGTGATGGAGTACGTGGCCGGCAGCACGCTGCGGCCATTCTGTCGCGCCGACCAGCTGCTGCCGCTGGAGCTGGTGGTTGAAATCGGCTTCAAGTGCGCGATGGCGCTGGGCTATGTGTACCGCCAGGGCCTGATCCACCGCGACGTGAAGCCCGCCAACCTGCTCGCGGTGCTGAACAACGGTGCGATCACCGACGTGAAGATCAGCGACTTCGGCAGCGTGCTCAACCTGACCGCCGAGACGACGCAGATCTACCGCGTCGGCTCTCTCGCCTACATGTCGCCGGAGCAGCTCGATGGTGACACGCTCGACTGCCGCGCCGACATGTATTCGCTCGGTGCCGTGCTGTATCACCTGATCGCTGGGCGCCCGCCGTTCGACGCGCAGATCCAGTCGGCCATGATGCAGCAGATCTACCACGCCCGGCCCGTCGCGCTGAGCGGTCTGCGCGAGGGTGTGAGCCCGGGGCTGGACGCGATGGTGCAGCGCTCGCTCGCGAAAGATCCGGCCGATCGCTACGCCAACTGGGAGGAGTTCGCACAGGCGCTCTCCGGCCTGATCACGAACCAGCAGGTGCCGCGCGGACAGCTCCAGGGCGTGCTCGACTCGGAGCGCTTCAACCTGCTGCGCTCGCTCGAATTCTTCTCGAGCTTCGGCGATGTCGAGCTGTGGGAGGTGGTGCACCGCGCCAAGTGGCAGCGCTTTCATTTCGGCCACGCGCTGTACCGCAAGGGCGAGGAGGGCAACAGCTTCCACATCCTCGCGCAGGGCGAGGTCGAAGTCTTTCGCGACGGCAAGAAGGTCGCCCAGCTCGGCAGCGGCACCTCGATAGGCGAGATGGTCTACCTCGCGCCGAACCCCGAGTTGAAGCGCCACAGCACCGACGTGATCGTGACTGAGCCGGCGACCACGATCTCGTTCACGCCGCAGACGCTGATGCAGATCAGCCCGGGCTGCCGCGCGCTGTTCGACGCCGCCTTCATCCGCGTGCTGGTGCGGCGCCTGCACGTGGCGCACGAAGCCTTGGCGCATCCGCGGCGAATCCTTTGAGGCGGCGTGTCGTCCACGCGACGACTGGGTGCGTTGTGGCATTGCTGGCGTCGCGCCATGCATGCTTCAATCCACCCCGGCAATCCAGCCCGCTGACCCCCAAGGAGATTCCATGAAGAACCTGTTGACCGCGCTCGTGCTGTCGTGCGCCGCATTCGCTCCCGCCTCGTTTGCCGCCGACGCCGCCAGTGCGCCGATGGGCAAGCAGCAGTCCAAGATGGGCGAGTGCAACAAGGACGCCGGCGACAAGAAGGGCGACGAGCGCAAGGCGTTCATGAAGACCTGCCTGTCGGCCAAGAAAGCCACCCAGCAAGACAAGATGAAGTCGTGCAACGCCGACCCGAAGGCCAAGGCCACCAAGGGCGACGAGCGCAAGGCGTTCATGAAGGAATGCCTCTCGAAGTAAAGCGCTCCGCGCTTCATGAAAAGCCCGCCTCGGCGGGCTTTTCTACGCCCGCACGCTCCTCTTCCAGTACGACGCATCGCCATAGCTGTGCTTCAGGAAGTCGATCCACAGCCGCACCCGCAGCGCCAGATGCCGCGCATGCGGAAACACGGCATAGATGCCGTTCGGCGGCGCCGCGAAATCGTTCAGCACGCTGACCAGTTCGCCCGCCGCGATCTCCTGCTCGACCTCCCAGGCCGAGCGCCACGCCAGCCCGAGCCCGGCCGAGCACCAGGCGTGCAGCACCTGGCCGTCGGTGCAGTCGAGCCGGCCGCTGGGGCGCAGGTAATTCACCTCGCCATCGATCAGGAAGGCCCAGCCGCGCGTCTGGCTCGCATCGCTGCTCAAAGTCAGGC
>JBDUAG010000204.1:0-6776 GCA_040004785.1 Burkholderiales bacterium
CCGGTGCTGCTGCGGCCCGGGGTGCTGACGCGTGCGCGCATCGAGGCGGCCGCCGGCGAGCCGCTCCGGGCGCCTGACGCGAGCGCACCTCGCGCCTCGGGGACGCTTGCCGCCCATTACGCGCCCAAGGCCCGTCTGCGCTTGATGTCGCAACAAATGTTGACTTCCGCTTTGCAGTTGCTCGGCGATCAGCCGCTGAAGCTGGCGGTATATTCACGCGGCGTGCCGCTGGGTGCGGCCAACGGGGTGCGCCACCGGCGCATGCCGTTGCGGCCCGATCAGGCGGCGCACGAACTCTTTTCGGTGCTGCGCGAACTCGATGCCGAGGGCGCGCAGCTCATCTGGGTCGAGGAACCGCCCGCCGATTCCGAATGGGACGGCGTGCGCGACCGGCTGCTGCGCGCCGCCGCAGCGTCCTGACGCCTCGCCCATCACCCCACACCACCGCTGGTTTCCCGGAGCATTGAATGAAGTCGTCGAAATTGAATGGAACAGGGCGCGTCGCGCTGCTCGCTGGCGTGCTGGCATCTGCGCTGCTGGCCTCGTGCGGCGGCGGCGAACGGGTGCAGGCGTTCACCGCGACGCGCGTGTTCGCGTTCGGTGACGAGACCAGCGTCATCAATGCCAACGGGAGCAAGTACACCGTCAACGGGCTGGCCACCGGCAGTACCGCCACGCTCGATTGCAACGTCAACCCGATCTGGATCCAGTCGGTTGCGAGCGCCTACGGCCTCGTGTTCCCGCAATGCAATCCGGCCGGCCTGAGCGACCCGTCCAGCCGTATCTACGCGACCAATGGTGCGCAGGTCGCCGACCTCTCGGGACAGATCGATCTGCAAATCGCCGAAGGCGGCTTCACCAATGCCGATCTGGTCACGGTGCTGGTGGGCCCGAACGACGTGATCGCGCAGTTCGCGCAGTACCCGGCCGTCGGCGAGGACCAGCTCCTGGTCAACGTCGATGCCGCGGGTGCGGCGCTGGCCGCACAGGTCAATCGCCTCGCCGACCTGGGGGCGAAGGTGATCGTGTCGACCATTCCCGACATGGGCCTCACGCCGTTCGCCGGCGACCGTTCGGTGGGCTCGACCAACGGCAACCCCGGGGTGTTGTCGCGCCTGAGCACGCGTTTCAACGATTCTTTACTTTCGCACCTGACGAACGACGGCCACAAGATCGGGCTCGTTCAGCTCGACGAATACCTCACGCTGGTCGATCGCGCCACCCAGGCCAGCACCGGCGCCACCTTCGCGAACACCACGCTGGCGTCCTGCCTGACCACCGCGCCGTTGCCGCTTTGCACCACGAACACGCTGGTGAGCGATGCTGTGGGCGTGACCTGGCTGTGGGCCGATGACCGTCACCTCAGCTCGTCGGGCCAAGCCAGTCTGGCGTCGCTCGCCGTGACGCGGGCACAGAACAACCCGTTCTGATCCGCGCGTGGCGGCGCGAATACGACGGCGGGTTTCTCCCGCCTCGATGTGCTCGCACGCACGCCTATAGTCGCCTCTCATCAAAAAGAACGACCGTTCTTTTCCAACCGCTGAGAGGTTTGCATGAGAGACATTCGACTGTGGGGCCGATTCGCTGCCACCACGCTTGCCCTGTTGCTCGCGTCGTGCGGCGGCAGCGACCCGACGGTTCCCGGCAGTGGTTCACCGGCCGGAGCGCCCACCACCAAGGGGGCGTTCACGGCCGTGGTGTCGTTCGGCGACAGCCTGAGCGATATCGGCGCCTACAGCCCGGCCACGTCGTTGGCCGGCGATGGCAGCGCACCCTATTTCGGCGGCAAATTCACCACCAACAGCGCGACCGGAACGGTCTTCGTCGAGAATCTGGCCACCTCGCTCGGCCTGCTGACCACGCCGGCGGAAGTGGGCTTCAATGGCCAATCGGTCAAGTGTCCCGCCGCGGCGGTGGGCCTGGGCACGACCTGCACCGGATACGGGCAGGGTGGTTCGCGCGTCACCGATCCGAACGGCATCGGGCACGACCCCGCCACCGGCGCGGGCGCGTTGACGGTGCCGGTGAAGGCGCAGATCGCCAACCACCTCGCGCGCTTCACGTCGTTCAAGGACACCGATCTGATCCTCGTGTTCGCGGGCAACAACGACGTTTTCGTCCAGTTCGGCACCTTCGCTGCCAACGCGGCGCAGATCCAGACCGACGCGGCAGCCGGCAAGATCACCTCGGATCAGGCCAATCAGGCGCTGTTCGCGGCGCAGACCGCGGCGCAGGCCGAGATGAAGAAGGCCGCGCTCGAACTCGCAGGCTATGTGACGACGCAGATCATCGCCAAGGGCGGCAAGTATGTGGCCGTGTTCAATCTGCCCGATTCGGCGAAGACGCCATTCGGCGCTTCGCTGCCTGCGAACGCGAGTCCGGTGCTGACGACCTTGGTGGAGACCTTCAATCTCTGGCTGCGTGACGGGCTCACCAATCAGCCGGTCTATTGGTACGACACCTTCACGACCTTCCATGACGTGTATGCCAGCCCGGCCAAGTACGGCTTCAGCAACAACACCGTGCCGGCTTGCGACGCCACCAAGATCTCCGCCATCACCGGTGGTGCCGTGACGGACGGCTCCTCGCTGTTCTGCAACTCGACGCCAGGTGCCCCGTACAACGGCCTGCGTACCGGAGCCGACGTCGCGACCTGGCAATTTGCCGACGGCGTGCATCCGACCACGGGTGGCCACAAGGTGTTCAGCGACGACATCGTGAAGCAGCTCCAGGCCGCTGGCTGGATCTGATTCCTGGCAACGAGGAGAACCCCACATGACGATCAAGTTCATCCCGCTGCTGGCATTTGGCCTGGTCTGCGGTGCGGCACAGGCGCAAGACAACTCGCTGAAGTTCGGCGTCGCCGAGTACACCACCCACTCGCGTACCAACGGCGTGAGCGGCGTCGGCGTGCCCCCTGGGGCGGACGCCGAGACCGGCAACGCGACGACCTTGGTGGTCGACTACGAACGCCTGATCAACCCCAGCTGGGGGGTCTCGTTGGCGATCGGCATTCCGCCGAAGATCAAGGCCAAGGCCACCGGCAGCGTCGCCTTCCTCGGTGACGACGTCCTGACGGCCAAGAACGTGTCGCCGACGCTGTTCGTGAACTATCACTTCGGGGCCGCTGGCGACACCTGGCGCCCGTACCTCGGCCTCGGCATCAACTACACCAAGTTCGTCGGCATCGAGTCGAAGCTGGCGTCCGATGTCCAGATGAGTGACTCCGTCGGGCCGGCGGCCACGGCCGGTCTGGAGTACGCGTTGTCAAAGGATTGGAGCCTGTGGGCGAGCGTGACCGCGCTGAAGGTGAAGAGCGATGTCGTGGCCACCGGGGCGACCGTGCTCACGACCACCATCGACTTCAGGCCGGTGGTGTATACGTTCGGAGCGGTCTACAAGTTCTGACTCGGCCGATCCCGCAGCGTCAGCTTCATCGTCAGGATCGACGCCGCCAGCATCAGCGTGATCGCATTCGCGATCACGATCGGCCAGGCGCGCAGCATCACGCCGTAGCTCAGCCACAGCGCCACGCCGAGTGTGAACACGCTGTACATACCGAGCGAGATGCCGCTCACGTCGCGGCTGCGAAACGTCAGCCAGGCTTGCGGGATGAATGACGCGGTGGTGAGCACGGCGGCGCCGTAGCCGAGGCTGTCGATGAAGGTCATGGTCGGGGCTGAGCGGAATCAGTTGGGAGCGGGTTCGGCCGTCGCGGCACCCTCGGTGGCGGCCCATTGGACGAGCGCGTCGAAGGCCGGGCGCGCCGCGTTCGCATTCGCGTGGTTCGCGATCGCGACCACGGCAAAGCGGCGCCCCGAGTTCGCGAGCACGTAGCCGGCGATGCCGGCAACATCGCGCAGCGAGCCCGTCTTCAGGTGCGCGCGGCCGAGCGTGGCGCGGGATTGCTTTAGCGTGCCGTCGATGCCGCTGACCGGCAGCGAGCTCATCAGCTCGGGCATCACTGGGCTCGCCCAGGCGGCGAGCAGCAAGCGCGTCAACAGGCGCGCAGTGACGCGGCCGTCGCGCGACAAGCCCGAGCCGTTGTCGACCACCAGGCCCGAGGTGGCGGCACTGCCGAAGCGCTCGCTTGCCCATTGGCGCAGCATCTCGCGCGCGGCCTCGGGCGTGCCGCTGCCGCGCTGCGTCAATGCGAGCGTCAGGAACAGCTGCTGCGCCATCACGTTGTTGCTGTACTTGTTGATGTCGCGGATGACCTCGGCCAGCGTTGGCGAGCCGAGTGCGAACGCTGGCTGCGTCGCCGGCGCGGCACCGTCGTGCACGCTGCCGGCGAGCTGCCCGCCCATCTCTTGCCACAGGCCGGCGATCGCGCGCTCGTTGTAGCTCTTCGCATCTGCGTAGGC
This sequence comes from Burkholderiales bacterium, assembly GCA_040004785.1. GTDB lineage: Bacteria > Pseudomonadota > Gammaproteobacteria > Burkholderiales > Burkholderiaceae_C > LMDS01. The sequence continues at coordinate 4,365 of JBDUAG010000204.1, forward strand.
GACCGACCAGATCTTCTCGCCGCAGGCGGCCGGGTAGTTGCCACCGAAGCGCACGCGGGCCGGGTCGGTGAACTCCGCGCGCAGCGCACCGCGCCAGTCGTCGCAGTTGCCACCGGCAAGCGGCACGCTCGCCTCGACGCGCACGCCGGCCAGCGGCGGGTCGGCACCGACCATCGCGACGCCGCGAGCCGGGTCGGGCGTGAACGTGAACACGACGGCCTTGTAGTTCAGCATCAGCGCGTCGGCGCGCACGTTGTACGGCCGCAGCGCCTCGCCGTCGAAGTCGGCGGGGCTTTGCTCGGGCACCTTGAAGTCGCTGCGGTCGAGCACGATGTCGCCGTGGATCTCGCGCACGCCGAGCTGCTGCACACGCCGCAGCAGCAGCCACAGCCGCTCGACGACGAGCTTCGGGTCGCCGCTGCCCTTGATGACGAGATTGCCGTCGAGCACGCCATCGCGCAGCGTGCCCTGCAACCACACCGGGGTGCTCCAGCTCCAGGCCGGGCCGAGCATCTCCAGGCTGGCGAAGGTCGTCAGCAGCTTCATCAGCGAGGCTGGGTTGGCCGGCTGGTCGATCTGCCACGCGAGGCGCGGGCTGCCGCTGCCGACCTCCTGCACCATCGCCACGACGGCGTCACGCGGCAGCCTGGCGCGGTCCAGGGCGGCGGCCACGGTGGCCGGCAGCGCGTCGGTGGCGGCGCGCGGCGCTGTGGCGGCCAGTGACAGCAGCACGGACAGGAGCGGTGCGGCGACGGCGCGGGGCAGGCGCGAAGACAGGGGCCAAAGCATGCATCGATGATCGCATGCGAGGCACGCCGCTAAACTCCGAAGACCCATGGAATCCTTGCTCGCTTTCGACACCGCCACCGAGCTCCTCAGCGTCGCCGTGGTCGCGCACGGGCGTGTGCTGACCCATGAGGCGGCGGGCGGCGCGCAGGCGTCGGCGACATTGATCCCGGCGATCCTCGCGCTGCTGGCCAAGGCCGGCGTGACGCTGCGCGCGCTCGACGCGATCGCTTTCGGCCGCGGCCCCGGCGCGTTCACCGGGTTGCGCACCGCGTGCTCCGTGGCGCAGGGCCTGGCGTTCGGCGCGAACAAGCCACTGCTGCCGATCGACACGCTGCTCGCGGTGGCGGAAGATGCGCGTGCCGGACGCGAGAGCTTGCGCGTCTGGGTCGCGATGGATGCGCGCATGGACGAGGTCTATGCGGCGCAGTATGCGTTCGCGGATGGCGTGTGGGCGGCGCTCGACGCGCCGATGCTCACGACACCCGCCGTGCTGAACGCGCGCTGGCAGGCGCAACCGCCGCAGCTCGTGGCCGGCAGCGCGCTCGCGGCGTTCGGCGCGCGCCTGGCCGTGGGCGATGCGCTGCTGGCGCCCGCCGCGCTGCCGCGCGCCGCGTCGATGCTGCCGCTGGCCCGCGCGCTGTGGGCGCAGGGCGGCGCGGTCGATGCGGCGCACGCGCTGCCGCTCTACCTGCGCGACAAGGTGGCGCAGACGACGCTCGAACGCGAGGCGGTTCGCGCTGCGAAGGAGGCGGCTCGATGAGCGCGCAGTGGCGCGGCGACGAACCTGCGGAGAATGCGTCGACGCTGGTTGCGCTGACGCCGACCCACCTCGACGCGCTGATGGCGATCGAGAACGCGGCCTACGCGTTCCCGTGGACGCGCGGCAACTTCATCGATTCGATTGCCGCCGGCTATTCGGCGCGCGTGCTGCTGGACGCACGCGGCGCGATGCTCGGCTACTTCATCGCGATGGCCGGTGTCGATGAGATGCATCTGCTCAACATCACGGTCGCACCGGTGGCGCAGAGCCGCGGGCACGCGCGCCGGATGATCGATGCGCTGATTGCGCTGTGCCGCGAACGGGCCGCGCACGCACTCTGGCTGGAGGTGCGTCAGAGCAATGCGCGCGCGCGGGAGATCTATGCGCGGCTCGGGTTCGTGCAGCAAGGTGTGCGCAAGGGCTACTACCCGGCGCCGCTCGGGCGCCGCGAAGACGCCGTGGTGATGAACCTGAAGATCGGAGCGGGCGATGGGCTGGAGTGAGCGCCAGACCGCGATGCTGCGCGAGATGGGGATCAGGTTGTGGCAAGCACCACCTGATCCCTGCGGGCAGGATCGCCCCCTCCAAGCCCCCGCCGAGCCGGGGGTGAGCGAGCCGGCCGCCGCGCCGATCTTCGCCGACCATGTCACGCGCCTCGACTGGCCCGCGCTGCGCGAGGCCGTCACCGCCTGCACCGCCTGCAAGCTCTGCGAGAGCCGGCGCCAGACGGTGTTCGGCGTGGGCAATCCGCACGCGCACTGGATGATCGTCGGCGAGGCGCCGGGCGAGCAGGAGGACAGGCAGGGCGAGCCCTTCGTCGGCAAGTCCGGCCAGTTGCTCGACAACATGCTGCGCGCCGTCGG
>JBDUAG010000205.1:0-6756 GCA_040004785.1 Burkholderiales bacterium
CGCAGATGCTGAACTACGAGATCGTCGGCGGTGTCGATTTCAAGAAGGGCTGCTACCCCGGTCAGGAGGTGGTGGCGCGCAGCCAGTACCGCGGCACGATCAAGCGGCGCATGTTCCTGTTCGAGTGCGCTGCACCGCTGGCCGCGGGCCAGGAGACCTTCCACAGCGCCGACGCGGGCCAGCCGGCCGGCATGGTCGTCAATGCGGCGCCGTGGGCGATGGGCGCGGTGGCGCTGGTCGAGGTCAAGCTCGCCGCGCTCGACACCGGCACGCTGCACGCCGGGTCGGTCGAGGGCGCGGTGTTGATCCGGCGCGAGCTGCCTTACGCCGTGTCGCTTGACGCCGAGCAGCCGGCGTGACGCCGGCATGCGCGAACTCTTCGTCTACTACCGCGTTCGATCGGACAACGCCGCTCCAGCACACACAGCCGTTCAGCGCCTGCACGCGCAACTTCGCCATGACCATCCGCACGTGAGCGCGCGGCTGCTGCGACGGCCCGAGGAAGGGAACGGCGTGCAAACCTGGATGGAGATCTACGCTGCCGAGTCCGGCATCACCGACGAGATGCAGGCCCGCATCGAGGCGGACGCGCGGGCGTTGCTGCCGTTGATCGACGGGCCGCGCCACGCCGAGGTCTTCATCGAATGTGCCTCGTAACCCTCGCGCTCGACCAGAGCCGGCGCTTTCCGCTCGTCGTGGCCTCGAACCGCGACGAGTACTTCAAGCGCCCCACCGCCCGCCTCGCGTGGTGGACGCCGCAGCCCGGCGATCCGGCCGTGCTCGGCGGGCGCGACCTCGAATCAGGCGGCACCTGGCTCGGCCTGACCGCACAAGGCCGCCTCGCGATGGTGACGAACGTGCGCGGCGGCATGGCCGTGGACCCGAGCGCGCCGACGCGCGGGCGCATCGTCACGGACTGGCTCGCCGCGCGCGAAACCACCGGCAACTTCTGGATGCGCACCGCGCTGTCGGGCCACAACGGCTTCAACCTGATTGCAGCCGATTTCCAGCGCGGCGAGTGCTTCTGGGGCACCAACCTCAACGCCTACCCGCAGCGTCTCGAGCGCGGCCTCTACGGCTTGTCGAACGGCACGCTCGACGCGCCGTGGCCGAAGGTGCAAGTGCTCAAGGCGCGCACGCACGCGGCGATGCGCACGGCCACCTCCGCGGACGAGCTGGCCTCCGCGCTGTTCGCCGCGCTCGCCGACCGCGGCATCGCTGCCGACGAGGCGCTGCCGCACACCGGCATCCCGCTCGAATGGGAGCGCCAGTTGTCGTCGGCCTTCATCCGCACACCCGATCTGGCCTACGGTACGCGCTGTTCGACCTTGATCATCACCGAGCGCGTCGGCCGGCATCCGGCGACGCATGTGTTCGAGCGCAGCTTCAACCCCGGTGGGGCCATCGCACTGCTGCGCCGCTCGGTGCTGCGCCACTGGCCGCCGCGCTACACCGACGAGCCGTCGGCCACGCCGATCGAACAGGCGGATGTGTCCGAATCCGAACTGGCCGCACCCGATGCGGTGGCTGCGCCAGCGAAGCGCACCCGCGTGCGCAGCCTGCTCAAGCCGGCGCCGGGCAGTCGACGCCGCAACACAAGCTTCGGCGGGCTCTAGAGCGCGCGCGTCATCTCGACGTGCGCGATGCCGGCCTCGTCGAACACTGGCCCGCGTGGCGTGAACCCGGCCCGCGCATAGAACGCCGACGCGCTGGTCTGCGCACTGAGCACGACCTCGGCGTCGCCACGCGCGCGCGCCGCCTGCATCAGCGCATGGAGCACCGCGCGGCCCACGCCGCTGCCGCGCACGGATGCGACCGCCGCCATGCGGCCGATGCGCGCGATGCCCGACGCCTGCCGAAGCAGCCTGCCGGTCGCGAGCGCCAGCCCGAGGCGGTTGAACGCGACCGCGTGCACGGCCGAGTGATCGGCATCGTCCCACTCCATCTCGATCGGGATCTTCTGCTCGCCGATGAACACCTCGGTACGGATCGCACGGGCGGCGGCACCGAGCGTGTCCCAGTCGCCCAGCTTGACCTCGACCATCGCCTCGCCCGCCTCGAAGCCGACGAATATTTCGCGCAGCACCGGCGGCACCGGCTTCGAGGTTTGCACGTGCGGGTCGGCGAACACGTAGACCAGTTCACCGGTCACCAGCAGCTGATCCTGGCGGAACACGGCGGCACTGAACAGGATCGACGAGGTGCCGACGCGCGCGCAGCGCAGGCCGACATCGAGCACGTCGTCGTAGCGTGCCGACGCCAAATAGTCGACGCTTGCCTTGCGCACGAACAGGTCGCCACCGAGCTGTTCCATCGTCTGCGCGTAAGGCAGCGCGAGCGCGCGCCAGTAGCCCGCCACGGCGGTGTCGAAGTACATCAGGTAGTGGCCGTTGAAGACGATCTTTTGGGCATCGATCTCGGCCCAGCGCACGCGCAGGCGGTCGAAGAAGCGGAACTCGGTTCGGGTCATGGTTCGGCGTGGGGGTGGAGTTCGAGGGCGCGGCGCAGCGCGGCGCCGATCATCGTCTGTGCGGCCCCCGCTTCCGGCAGCGCGCGGCCCATCTTGATGAAATCGTGGGTGACGCCGCGGGTCAGTTCGAGCTCGACCGGCACGCCGGCGGCTCGCAGGCGATCGGCGTAGGCGAGGCCTTCGTCGACGAGCGGATCGCATTCGGCGAGCAGCACGCAGGCCGGCGCGACGCGGTCGAGGTCGTCGGCTTCCAGCGGCGCGAAGCGCCAGTCTCGGCGTTCGGCGTCGGCGATGTACTGGTCGAAGAACCACGCGATGGCATCGGCATCGAGCAGGTAGCCCTGCGCGAAGCGGCGGTGCGACGGCGTGTCGGCGTAGGCCGTGGTGCCTGGCGTGATCAGCAATTGATGGCGCAGCTTCAGGCCGATGTCGCGCGCATGGATCGCGCACACGGCGGCGAGCGTGCCGCCGGCGCTGTCGCCGCCGACGGCAAGGCGCGTGCCGTCCAGGCTGAGTCGGTGGGCATGTGCGGCGAGCCAACGCATCGCCGCCCAGGCGTCATCGACCGCGCGCGGGAAACGATGCTCGGGTGCGAGCCGGTAGTCGAGCGCGACGACGGCGACGCCGCTGCGCAGCGCGAGCTGCCGGCACAAGCTGTCGTGGGTCTCGAGGCTGCCGATCGTGAAGCCGCCGCCATGCATGTAGAGCAGCACCGGCAGCACATCACCAGACGCTGCATAGACGCGCGCGCGCAGAGGCGTGCCGTCGTCGGCCGGGATGCGGATGTCCTCGGCCCGCGCCAGCGCGGCGCGTGGTGGCTCGAGGATCTCGGCCGCGGCCTCCAGGGCGAGCCGCGCAGTGTGTGCGCCCAGCGATTGAAAGGAGGGTCGGTTGGCGCGGCGGATGTTGGCCAGCAGCCTGGCCATCTTCGGCGTCAGCAACGGGTCGTGCATCGATCAGAACAGCGAGTCGCGATCGACGCCGTGGCGTGCCATGCGGCGCCGCAGCTTCAGCAGCGCTTCCTGCTGGATCTGGCGCACGCGTTCGCGCGTGAGGCCGAGCCGGTCGGCCAGTACTTCAAGCGTCTCGGGCTCGCGATCGCCCAGGCCGTAGCGGCCGGCGACGACTTCGCGCTCGCGGTCGTTGAGCTCGCCCAGCCCGTGCGTCAGCAGCACATCGACCTCGTTGCTCAGCGTCAGGCTCATCGGGTCGGTCGCGCCATCGTCGGCCACGCCATCGAGCACCGACTCGCCGCCACCCTCGCCCGCATGTCGTTCCATCGGCGCGTCGAGCGAGGTCGGCTGCTCGGCGAACTTGAGCAGTGCACTGACCTCCTTGACGGGCCGGCCGACGGCCGCCGCCACATCCTCGACACGCACCACCTGATCGGCGTGCCCGGCACTCGCAGCAGCCGCTTCGAGCGCACGGCGCGCCTTCAGCACCTGGTTGAGCTCGCGCACCACGTGCACCGGCAACCGCACCAGACGGGCCTGGTGCATGATCGCGCGCTCGATGCTCTGGCGCACCCACCACGAGGCATAGGTCGAGAAGCGAAAGCCACGTTCGGGCTCGAACTTGCCGATCGAGTGCATCAGGCCGAGGTTGCCTTCCTCGATCAGGTCGGTCATCGGCAGGCCGCGGCCGAGGTAGTTCTTGGCAATGCTCACGACCAGCCGCAGGTTGTGCTCGATCATCATCTGGCGCGCGTCGAAATCGCCTTCACGAGCGCGCGTGGCGGTGTCGAACTCCTGCTGCGGCGTGAGCAGCGGTGCGCGCCGAATCTCGCGCAGATAGCTTTGCAATGTGTTGCCGACCTCGGCATCGCCTGCGGGCAACTCGACGCGCTCACCAATGACGATGTCATCGTCCGACGCGGCCGGTTCGATGCCGAGTTCGCCGGGCGACTCCACTTCGATCGGCGTCACCGCCAGATCGCCCGGCGGAGTTGTCTCAGGCGAATGGCCATTCAGCGGAGAGCGCTTCTTGGCCATGATCATGCTCGTGCAACTCCGCGCGTCAGCGCGGCGGCAGCAGCTTCGCCGGGTCGATCGGCTTGCCCAGCTTGCGAATCTCGAAATGCAACTTCACGCCGTCGGCATCGGTCGAGCCCATCTCGGCGATCTTCTGCCCGCGCTTCACGGACTGGTCCTCTTTCACCAGCAAGGTCTGGTTGTGCGCGTAGGCCGTGAGGTAGGTGTTGTTGTGTTTCAGGATGATCAGGTTGCCGTAGCCGCGCAGGCCCGAGCCGGCATACACGACGCGGCCGTCCGCGGCAGCGAACACCGGGTCGCCCGCCTTGCCACCGATCTGCAGGCCTTTGACCTTGGCATCGTCGAACGGCGCGGCCACGCTGCCGTTCGCGGGCCAGCCCCAATGCACTTCGTCATCGCCATCGCGAGACGGCGTGCCGACCGTCGTCACCGAGGGCGCCGTCGCCGGCATCGGTGCGATGACCGCGGGCGCGACCGGCGAGCCGGATGCGGCCGAGAACGACCCGCTCGCCGCCGTGGCCGGCGGCTTGCCGTCGAGCGGCCGTGTCTCGACCTTCGCGGTCGTTACCGGACGCGTCGCGGCACCGTTGCCGTCGATGCCCGGCGGCACGACGCGCAGCACCTGGCCGACCTCGATGATGCTCGGGTTGTCGATGTTGTTCCACTTGGCCAGATCTTTCCAGTTTTGGCCGGTCTCGAGACCGATGCGAATCAGCGTGTCGCCGGTCTTGATCATGTAGTAGCCGGGCTTGCCGGCGTTCTCGGCGCCCGGCAGCGGCTTGGCTGCATCGACCGGTGCGGAGGCGGCCGCGCTCGCGGCGACGACCACGGACGATTTCGCGCCCGGCAGGCGGTCTTCGACCGGAGCGCGGTGCGGCGTGAGCGTGCAGCCGGTCAGCAGCGTGATAGCCAACACCCAGGCACCGGCCCATTTCGTTTCAATCAGCATGCGTTTTCCGTGTATTTTTCATTCGGCCCGGTCATGCAACCAGGCCCGATTTTAGAGGGACGAAATGCACCGCCTCGAAGGCGTTGTGCTCGAAGCCCTGTTCGGTTCGATCGACCACCATCAGCACCTGCCGCTCGCTGCCGGCCTGGCGCACCGGTGACACCAGCCGGCCGCCGATGGCGAGTTGCGCCAGCCATTCGGTGGGCAACGCATTACCGCCGGCGGCCGCGATGATGCTGTCGTACGGCGCATTCGGCGGGTGGCCGCGCATGCCGTCACCATACACCAGCCGCAGGTTGCTGCTGCGCAAAGGTGCAAGCAGCTCGCGGGCCTTGTCATGCAGCGGTCGCAGACGTTCGATACTGATCACCTGCCGCGCCAGCAAGGACAGCACCGCGGCCTGGTAGCCGCAGCCGGTGCCGATTTCAAGCGTCTGTCCGAGTCCACGGGAGCGGCGCGCGTTCACGCCGCCCATCAACAGCTCGATCATGCGCGCCACGACCGAGGGCTTGGAGATGGTCTGGCCGTGGCCGATCGGCAGGCTGGTGTCTTCATACGCTTGCGCGACGAGCGCGGCGTCGACGAACGCGTGCCGCGGCACGGTGGCCATCGCGTTCAGTACCGCATCGAGCGTGACGCCGGCCTGCACGAGGCGCTGCGACATGCGTCGACGCATCTCCGCCGAGTCCATGCCGAGGCCCGAGGGCGTGACCCGGCGCGACGCATCGCCATGTGCATGCTCGACCAGTCGCTGCGGACGCAGCATGGTGCGTGCGGCCGCTGCGGTGGCCTGCAGCTTCGGCGCGGGCGCACTCGGCAGCGCGTTCGGTCTGGTCGCCGGCGCGGCCTTGGCCCGCTTTCCCAGTTCGTCGAGCCGCAATGGAAACTTCGCCGCGCGGCGTTGCTCTCCGCTCACGATGCGCCCTGCGCCAGCCAGCCGCGCCACTCGGGCAGCGCGGCGTGGTCGGTGAGATCGACCTGCAGCGGCGTGACCGAGACCTGCCCGTTCGCGGTGGCGTGAAAGTCGGTGCCCGGGCCGGCTTCGCGCGCGTCGCCGGCCGGGCCGATCCAGTACATCGTTTCGCCGCGCGGGCTGGTCTGGCGGATCAGCGGCTCACTGGCATGGCGGCGGCCGAGCCGCGTGACGACGCGCGGCAGCGCAGTGGCATCGGGTCGGTTCGGGATATTGACGTTGAGCAGCCAGGGCGCCCGCGCCGGCGGGCTGCGCAGCACCTGCTCGATCACGCTGCGCGCGACGCGTGCGGCGGCGTCCAGTTCGCCCCAGCCCTTCTGCACCTGCGAGAACGCGATCGCCGGGATGCCGAACAGAAAGCCTTCCATCGCCG
>JBDUAG010000206.1:0-6724 GCA_040004785.1 Burkholderiales bacterium
GTGAGTTCGGCGGCGCGACCACGGGCCGAGCATCGCAGTGCAGTCGGTGCGCAGCGCCGACCGCCACCGCATGAGCCCGCGCAGGGCAGCGCCTGCCGCGCCGCGCCCAACGCACGAAGGCACTGACATGACCACCGACATCCTCCTCCAGACCCTCGCCTCCGGCATCCTGATCGGCCTCATCTACGCCCTCGTCGCGATCGGCCTGACGATGATCTTCGGCGTGATGGACATCGTGAACTTCGCGCACGGCGAGTTTCTGATGCTGGGCATGTACAGCGCGTTCTGGCTGTTCGCGCTGTTTGCCCTCGACCCGTTGCTGACGCTGCCGCTCACGGTGCTGATGCTGTTCGCGTTCGGCATGCTGCTGTACAAGCTCGTGATCCGCCGCATCATCAGCGCGCCGATGCTGAGTCAGATCTTCACGACCTTCGGGCTGATGATCCTGTTGCGCGGCGTCGCTCAATTCATGTGGAAGCCGGACTTCCGCTCGATCGAGAACTCGTGGGTCGCCGGCAGCGTCAAGCTCGCGGGCATCCAGCTCGGCCGGCCGCAGCTCGTCGCGGGGGTCGGCGCGGTCGCGGTGACGATGCTGATCCACTTCTTCCTGACGCGTACCAAGCTCGGCGCGGCACTCGAAGCGACGGCTGCCGACAAGGAAGCGGCGATGTTGATGGGCATCGACTCGCACCGCATGTTCTCGCTCGCCTGGGGCATCGGCGCCGCGTGCGCCGGCGCGGCCGGTGTGCTGCTCGCGACCTTCTTCCCGATCTTCCCGGAGGTCGGCGCGAACTTCATCCTGATCGCCTTCGTCGTCGTGAACCTCGGCGGCTTCGGCAGCGTGACCGGCGCGTTCTGGGCCGGCATTCTGGTGGGCGTGATCGAGGTGATGGGCGGCCTGCTGCTCGGGCCGCAGTACAAGACGATGGTCGTGCTGGTGCTGTTCCTCGCGGTCTTGATGTTCCGGCCGCAAGGCCTGATGGGGAAAGCATGAAGACCACGACGATCACGCTCGGCCTTGCCGGCGCCGCCGCTGTACTGCTGCCGCTGGTCACCAGCAACCCGACGCACCTGAACCTCGCGATCCTGGTGCTGATGGCCGCGCAGCTCGGTGTCGCGTGGAACCTGCTCGGCGGCTACGCCGGCCAGGTCTCGCTCGGCCACGCGGCGTTCTACGGCATCGGTGCCTACACCTCGACGATGCTGCTGCTGAACGTCGGCCTCAACCCGTGGCTGGGCATGCTGCTCGGCGGCCTCACCGCGGCGCTGCTGAGCTTCGCGTTCGGCTGGTCGTGCTTCCGGCTCAAGGGCCACTACTTCGCGATGGCGACGATCGCGGTGGCCGAGATCGTGCAGATCGTGTTCACGAACTGGGACTACGCCGGCAGCGCCGTGGGCCTGACGATCCCGATGACCGAACGCGGCTGGACCACGATGGTCTTCGCCGACAAGACACCGTACTACTGGCTCGCGCTGGGCCTGCTGGTGCTGACGCTGGCGACGACCTGGGCGGTGGAGCGCAGCCACATCGGCTACTACCTGCGGGCGATCAAGGACGAGCCCGATGCCGCGCGCAGCATCGGCATCAACATCGCGCGTTACAAGCAGATCGCGCTGGCGCTGAGCGCCTTCTTCACGGCGCTCGGCGGCAGCCTCTACGCGCAGAAGGAGCTCTACATCGACCCGAACTCGGTGCTGAGCACGGCGCTGTCGATCAAGATGGCGCTGGTCTCGATCCTCGGTGGCGTCGGCACGCTGTTCGGCCCCGTCGTCGGCGCCGTCGTGCTGACGATGATCGAGGAAGTGACGCGAGTCGTCTTCGGTGGCAGCGGTCGCGGTACCGACACGATCATCTACGCGGCGCTGATCATCGCGATCGCGGTGTTCTACCCGACCGGGCTGCTCGGCTGGTGGCGCGAGCGCCTCACCCGCGGTCGGGCCGAGCGCGCGTCGCTGGCGCAGGAGGCCGCACGATGAGCCTCTTGGAACTCCACGGCGTCAGCAAGCGCTTCGGCGGGCTGCTCGCGAACGATGACGTGTCGTTCAGCGTCGACGCCGGCCAGATCGTCGGCCTGATCGGCCCGAACGGCGCCGGCAAGACGACCGCGTTCAACTGCGTCGCCGGCTACTACACGCCGAGCTCGGGCCGCATCGACCTCGACGGTCAGACGATCTCCGGCCTGTCGCCCGAGGCCTGCGCGCGTGCGGGTGTGGGCCGCACCTTCCAGGTGGCGCGCACCTTCACCAGCATGACGGCGTGCGAGAACGTGCTGGCCGCGGCGCTGCTGCACGAGCGCCGTGTCGCGGCGGCGCGCACCACCGCCTTGAAGTGGCTCGCGTTCGTCGGCCTGGAACGCTTCGCCGACAAGCCGGCCGGCACCATGACGATCAGCGAGCAGCGCCGCCTGGCCGTGGCGCGCGCGCTCGCCACCGGGCCCAAGCTGCTGCTGATGGACGAGGTGATGGCGGGGCTGAACCCGTCCGAGGTGCGCGAGATGGTCGCGGTCGTCAAGAGCATTCGCGACCAGGGCATCGCCTGCCTGATCGTCGAGCACGTGCTCGAAGGCATCATGCCGATCGCCGACAAGATCGTCGTGCTCGACCGCGGCTTGAAGATCGCCGACGGCACGCCGGCCGAGGTCTCGCGCGATCCGGCCGTGATCGCCGCTTACCTGGGGGACGTGTGATGTCCGCTGTCCTGCAAGACAACCTGCTCGAGGTCAGCCACCTGCGCGTCAGCTACAGCGGCGTGCTCGCGCTGTCGGACGTGAACCTCAGCGTGCCGCGCGGCAAGATCGTCGCGCTGGTCGGCGGCAACGGCAACGGCAAGTCGACGACGCTGCGCGCGATCGCCGGGCTCAACGCCGCGGACGCTGGGAGCGTGCGCTTCGACGGCGCCGACGTGCACACGCTGCCCGCGCACAAGCGCGTGCCGCTGGGCTTGTCGCTGGTGCCCGAAGGCCGCCGCCTGTTCCCGCGGCTGACGGTGCGCCGCAACCTCGAACTCGGCGCGTTCACACGCGACGATGCTGCCGAGGTCGCGACGAGCGTCGAGCGCATGTTCGAGTTGTTCCCGATCTTGAAGGAGCGCGCCACCCAGCTCGCCGGGACGATGAGCGGCGGCGAGCAGCAGATGCTCGCAATCGCGCGCGGCCTGATGGCGCAGCCGCGGCTGCTGATGCTGGACGAGCCCTCGTGGGGCATCGCACCGAAGTTCGTCACCAAGGTGCTGGACGTGATCCAGCGCGTCAACGAGACCGGCGTGACGGTATTGCTCGTGGAGCAGAACCTGCACAAGGCGTTGTCGATTGCGCACCACGGCTATGTGATCCAGACCGGGCGCATCGTGATGCAGGGCAGTGGCGCCGAACTGGCCGCGAACGACGATGTGAAGAAGGCCTACCTCGGCCTCTGAACGGAGCGCACCACCATGAGCCTCACTCTCGGACGCCGCCGGTTCACCACCGCGCTCGCTGCATCGCTGGCGCTGCCATCGGCTCGCGCCGGGAAGGCCTGGCGGCTCGCGACGGGCTACCGCGCCGAGTCGTTCCACACCGTCAACCTCGCGGCGATGGCGAGCGAGGTCGGTGCGGCGACGAACGGCGATCTGCGCATTGCGATCCACGCCAACAACACGCTCGTGAAGCTGAACGACATCCGCGCCGCGGTGCAGGCCGGCACGGTCGAGGCCGGCGAGACCATCATGAGCAGCCTGGTCGGCGAAATGCCGATCGCGGGCGCCGACTCGGTGCCGTTCATCACCGCGTCGTTCGCCGACGCACGCCGCATGTGGCGCTGCCAGCGCTCGCTGATCGAGCGCCACTTCGCGGCGCGCGGCCTGCAGGTGCTCTATGCCGTGGCGTGGCCGCCGCAGGGTCTGTACGTCAGCAAGCCCATCACCGACATTGCCGATCTGCAGGGTCGCCGGATGCGCACCTACAACGCGACGACGCAGCGCATCGCGACGCTGGTCGGTGCGCAGCCGGTCGACGTGCCGATGGTCGAGGTCGGCAAGGCGCTGGCCGACGGGCGCATCGACAGCATGATCACCTCGGCCGTGACCGGCGTCGAGAACCAGGTGTGGAGCCATGTGCGCCACTACTACGAGATCAACGCGTGGTTCCCGAAGAACATCGTGTTCGCCAACGTGCAGGCGCTCAACGCGCTGTCGCCTGCCGCGCGCGACGCGCTGCTGAAGGCCGCGGCCACGGCCGAGACGCGTGGCTGGGCGGCCAGCGCCGCGGCGGCCCAGGCCTCGATGAACGAGCTGCGCCGCAACGGCATCAAGATCGAGCCGGTGCCGCGCGAGTTCAGTGCGTCCATCAAGCGCCTCGGCGAACGCTTCTCGCTCGAATGGGTGCGGCAGCTCGGGGCCGAGGCCAACGACATCTTCATCCCGTATTTCACCCAGTCCTGACAACGGCGCGCGCGGCGCTTGTACGATGGCGACGCCACGTCACGCAGCGCATGCCCTGGCATCCTGAAAGTACTCCTTCATGCAACCCACTCCCACCCCCGACCGCTGGCAGTTCTGGATCGACCGTGGCGGCACGTTCACCGACGTGGTCGGCAAGCGGCCCGATGCCTCGCTCGTCACGCACAAGCTGCTGAGCGAGAACCCGGAGCAGTACCGCGACGCGGCGGTGGCCGGCATCCGCCACCTGCTGGGCTTGCGCGCGGATCAGCCGATCACGCCGGCGCAGGTCGAGTGCGTGAAGATGGGCACGACGGTCGCGACCAATGCGCTGCTGGAGCGCAAGGGCGAGGCCACGCTGCTGGTCACGACCCGGGGCTTCCGCGACGCGCTGCGCATCGGCTACCAGGAGCGGCCGCGCATCTTCGATCGCCACATCGTGTTGCCGGAGCTGCTGTACTCACGCGTGATCGAAGCGCAGGAGCGTGTCGGCGCGGATGGCTCCGTGGTCCAGCCGCTCGACGAGATGCACCTGCGCGAACGGCTCTGGGCCGCGTTCGACGCCGGTCTGCGCAGCGTCGCGATCGTGTTCATGCACGGCTACCGGTTCACCGCGCACGAACTGGCGGCTGAAGCCATTGCACGCGAGGTCGGCTTCACGCAGATCAGCGTGTCGCACAAGGTCAGCCCGCTGATGAAGCTGGTCGGTCGCGGCGACACGACGGTGGTCGATGCCTACCTGTCGCCGATCCTGCGCCGCTATGTGGAGCAGGTGGCGGGCGAGATGCCGGGCGTGAAGATCTTCTTCATGCAGTCGAGCGGCGGGCTGACGGACGCGCATGCGTTCCAGGGCAAGGATGCGATCCTGTCAGGCCCGGCTGGCGGCATCGTCGGCATGGTGCGCACCGCGCAGCTGGCGAAAGACGATCTCGGCGACGAACGGGTCATCGGCTTCGACATGGGCGGCACGTCGACCGACGTGAGCCACTTCGCCGGCGAGTTCGAGCGCGCGTTCGAGACGCAGGTGGCTGGTGTGCGCATGCGCGCGCCGATGATGAGCATCCACACCGTCGCGGCAGGTGGCGGCTCGATCCTGTCGTTCGACGGCGCGCGCTTTCGTGCCGGGCCGGAGAGTGCGGGTGCGAACCCCGGCCCGGCTTGCTACCGGCGCGGCGGGCCGCTCGCCGTGACGGATGCGAACGTGATGGTCGGCAAGATCCATCCAGCACATTTTCCGAAGGTGTTCGGGCCGCAGGCGAATGAACTGCTGGATGCGCAGGTGGTGCTCGAGAAGTTCAGCGCGATGGCCGCAGAGATCGAGCGTGCGACCGGCATGAAGCGCGCACCCGAGGAAGTCGCCGAAGGCTTCATCGACATTGCCGTCGGTGCGATGGCCAACGCCATCAAGAAGATCTCGGTCGCGCGTGGCTACGACGTGACCCGCTACACGCTGCAGTGCTTCGGCGGCGCCGGTGGACAGCACGCCTGCCGCGTCGCCGATGCGCTGGGCATGAACCGCGTGTTCGCGCACCCGCTCGGCGGCGTGCTCTCGGCCTATGGCATGGGCCTGGCAGACCAGAACGTGATGCGCGAGGCGGCGATCGAATTGCCGCTTGCGTCGGCGCTGGCTGCGGTGAAAAAGCGTGTCGACGAACTCGCCGCGGAGGCCGCCGACGAACTCGCGCGCCAGGGCGCCGGCGGTGGTCGCGTGCAGGTGCACCAGCGCGTGCACGTGCGCTACGAAGGCACCGATTCGGCGCTGGTCGTGCCGTTCGGCGACGTCGCGCAAGTGCGGGCCGCGTTCGAGGCGGCCTATCGGCAGCGCTTCGCGTTCCTGATGAGCGAGCGGCGCCTGATCGTCGAGGCCGTGTCGGTCGAGGCCGTGGCCGAGGGCGATGCGCCCGCGGAGCCACTGCATGACTTGGCCGCCCCCGGCCCGGCGCCCGCGACCGACACGGTGCGCCTGTTCAGTGGTGGCCAATGGTGGTACGCAGCGCTTGTTGTGCGCGACGACACCAAACCCGGCCACGTCATCACCGGCCCGGCCATCATCGCGGAGAAGAACGCGACCACCGTGGTCGAACCCGGCTGGCAGGCGCGCGTGACGGCGCTCGACCACCTCGTGCTGGACCGCGTGCAGCCGCGCAAGAAGCAGAGCGCGATCGGCACCAGCGTCGACCCGGTGATGCTCGAGGTGTTCAACAACCTCTTCATGAACATCGCAGAGCAGATGGGGCTGCAGCTGCAGAACACCGCGTACTCGGTGAACATCAAGGAGCGCCTGGACTTCTCGTGCGCGCTGTTCGACGC
>JBDUAG010000207.1:0-6701 GCA_040004785.1 Burkholderiales bacterium
CCGCCACCATCACGATCGCGGCAGCGCCGTCGTTCTCCATGCAGCAGTCGAACAGGCGGAACGGCTCGACGATCCAGCGCGCCGCGTCGTAGCGCTCGGCCGAAAGCGGCTTGCCGTGCATCACCGCGCGCGGATTGGCCTGCGCGTGGTGGTAGGACGCGAGCGCGATCGCGCGCTGCGCATCGGGCCCGATCCCGTGTTCGTGCAGGAAGCGTGTGACCCGCATCGCGAACTTCTGCGGCGGTGCGAGCACCCCGTAGGGCATCTGATGGGCCATGTCGCCGGCGATCGTGGAAGCGCCGGCGGCCTGGCCGAAGCGGCCGTATTCGCCCTGCGCGAGTGCGCGGTATACGACGACGCAATCGGCCAGTCCGGCGACGATCGCCGCAGCGCCGTTCGCGACGGCGGCCGCGCAACCGCCGCCGCCGCCGCCCCATTGCATCGTCGCGCTGCGCAGCCGGTCGGTTCCGAGAGCGGCCGCCATGCGCGCCGGCTCGCTGCGGTCGTTGCTGTATCCCGCGAAGCCGTCGATGCGGCGCGGGTCCATTCCGGCATCGGCGCAGGCGGCCAGCACCGCCTTCAGCGCGAGCTTGAACTCGGCGTCGGGCGATCGACCGTGCTTGTAGTACGCGGTCTCTCCGATGCCGACGATCGCGACCTCGCCGCGCAGGCTTCTTGCGCCCACGTCAGGCCGGCTCGGCCGCGACTTGGCCGATCTCGCCGCCCACGACGCCATCCGCCAGCAGCGACGCGATCTGCGCCTCGCTGTACGACAGCACCGAACGCAGGATCTCGCCGGTCTGCTGGCCGATCGTCGGTGCCGCGACCGGGTCGGCCAGCGGCGTGCCGGAGTAGCGGATCGGCAGGTTCACGTTGGGCAGCCAGCCCAGTGCAGGATGTTCGATTCGCGTGACCAACCCGCGCGCGCGCGTCTCCTCCGAGCGCATCGCCTGGCTGACCGTGCGCACCTCCCCGCAGGGGATCGAGGCATCGCGCATACGCGACTGCCAATGGGCCCACGGCTGCTGCCCGAACGCGTCCTCCAGGACCTTGAAGAGGCTCTCGCGCTGCGCCATTCGGCCATTGCGGTCGGCCAGCACCGGGTCCGCCGCGAGGTCGGGCCGGTCGAGAACCTGCAGCGCCAGGCGCTGGAAGATCTTGTCGTTGCCGCAGTTGATGTAGAACGATTGGTCCGACGCGTGGAACACGCCCGAGGGGCAGGTGTCGGGGCTGGTGTTGCCCCAGCGCTGCGGGTCGGCGCCGTTGAAGATGGACTGCGCCGTCGCGTAGCCGGTCATCATCAGCGCGTTGTCGTAGAGCGTGACCTCGACCGACTGGCCGACGCCGGTGTGCGTGCGTGCGAACAGCGCACCGAGGATCGCGTTGCCGGTCATCATCGCGGTGCTGATGTCCATCACCGGCGACAGCGCGCGCACGCCTTCGCGGTCGGCGTAGCCGTTCATCGAGACGAAGCCGCTCTCGGCCTGCGCGATCGGATCGAAGCTGAGCCGGTCGGCGAAGGCGCCGGAGCGGCCATAGCCCGAGACGGAGCAGAAGATGATGCGCGGGTTGATCGCGCGGCAGGCTTCGTAGTCGAGCCCGAAGCGCTGCATCACGCCGGTCGAGAAGTTCTCGGCCACGACGTCGGCGCTTGCGATCATCTCCTTCACGATCTGCACGCCGCGCGGCGACTTCAGGTCGATCGCGATGCTGCGCTTGTTCCGGTTCGCCCAGAGGTAGGGCACGCCGTAGGTCTTGTCGTCGGGGTGGGCCGGCGGGTAATAGCGGAACTCGTCGCCGCGGCCGGTGGCTTCGATCTTGATCACGTCGGCACCCATGTTGGCCAGCATCATCGTCGCGAAGGGGCCGGCGATGAAGTGCGTGAGGTCGACCACGCGGATGCCATTCAACGGGGTCGGCGCGCCGGCGGGGCGCGGCGTGTGCACTGGAAAGTCTTTTTCGAGTTCTGAAAGCATGTGATTCCTGGTGGTGGGTGAGGGTCGCGAAGGCCGACCTCTACATCTCGATCTTGGCCTTGCGCACCACCGGCTCCCACTGTCCGATCTCCTCGCGGATCAGGCCGTCGAGTTCCTGCGGCGTGCTGGTCCGGGCCTCGGTCTGGCGCTCGGCGAACATCTTGCGAATCTCCGGCCGGTTCACCGCAGCGGCGATCGCTGCATGCAGCTTCGCGGCGATGTCGTCCGGCAATCCTTTGGGCGCGAGCACACCGAACCAGGCCACGCTCTTGAAGCCCGGGATGCCCTCGGCCACGGTCGGCAGCCCGGGCACGACCTCGGTGCGCTGCGGCGTCGCCACTGCGAGATACCTGACCTTGCCGCTCTGAAGCAGCGTGGCGCCGTCGAGCCCGGTCACGAAGGACGCCTGGATCTGTCCGCCCAGGAAGGCCGCCATCATCGGCGCGCCGCCGCCGTAGGGGATGTGCTGCATGCGTGCGCCCACCAGCTGGTTGAAGTATTCGCCGGTCAGGTGCGAGAGCGAACCGTTGCCGACCGAGCCGTAGTTCATCGTGCCCTCGCGCTGTTTGGCGTAGGCGACGAATTCCCTGACATCCTTGACCGGCAGGTCCGAGGGCACCGCGAGGATCAGCGGCGTCAACGCGACGGTCGAGATCGGCCGCAGGTCCTTCAGCCCGTCGTACGGCACCTTGCGCATCAGCCCGACGATCGCGTTCGGCCCGGTGTTGCCGAACACCAGCGTGTAGCCGTCGGGCGCTGCCTTGACCACCGCGTCGACGCCGATGGTGCCGCCCGCGCCGGGCTTGTTGTCGATGATCACCGGCTGCCCCAACGTCTCGCTCAGGGGCTGCTGGATCGCGCGTGCCAGCTGGTCGGTGGAGCCGCCGGCCGCATAGGGCACGACGATGTGAATCGGGCGCGCCGGCCAGGTCTGGGCGGCGGCGGGCAGAGCCGCGGCGCACGAGAGGGCGAGCGCGGCGAGCAGGTTGTTGAAGCGGGACATGGGGTTCTTTCAGGGGTGGGGCAGTGGGGCAGGGAGCTTGGTGGTCCAGTAGTCGCGCGCCCGGCCCATGTGGCGCAGGATCAACTGCTGCGCCTGGGCCGAGGCGCGCTGGCGCAGGTGCTCGACGAGCAGGCGGTGGTCGCGCCCCGATGCGCGGCCCTGCGCGAGATCGGCGAACAGCACGTCGCGCCGGCCGGCGGTGAACTGGTAGAACGCGTTCAGCACGCGCACCAGCACCGAGTTGTGGGTCGCCTCGACCATGCCGACGTGGAATTCGGTGTCGAGCGCGGCGATGTTGCCTTCGTCCGCGAGCATGCGGTCGGTGCGCGCGAGGATGTCGTCGAGCCGGCGCAGGTCGTCGTCGGTGCGGCGCTGGCAGGCCAGGTCGACCGCCAGCAGTTCGAGGTGCGAGCGTACCTCCATCGTTTCGGCGACCTCGTGGCCGCTGGGCGTGGCGCCCATGCCGGCCAGCATCACGAGCGTCTCGAAGCTGCTGTCCTTGGCGAGGTGGCGCAGGTAGATGCCCGAGTTGGGCCGCGACTCGACCACGCGCAGCGTGACCAGCGTCGCGATCGCCTCGCGCAGCGCGTTGCGGCCGACGCCGAGGCGCTCGGAGAAGTCGCGCTCCGACGGCAGCCGGTCGCCGGGCTGCAGCCGGCGCTCCTGCAGGTAGCCGAGGATGCCGGCGATCACCGCATGGCCGGCCGCGCCATGTGTCTCGCTCGCAGCGGATGTCGAAGTGCCCATGGCCATCGCGTTTCCTACAGGTCCAGCACCAGCGTCGGCGAACGCGAGCCGGAGCAGCAGATCATGATCGAGCGGTTCTCGGCCTTCTCCTCGGCCGTGAGGTAGTCGTCGCGGTGATCCGGGATGCCGTCGCACACGCGCGTGATGCAGGTGCCGCAGACGCCGGCCGAACATGCGTAGGCAACGTCGACGGCATGGTCGAGCAGCGTGTCGAGGATGGTCTTGCCGGGCTCGACCGTGAGGCGTTGCCCGCTGCGCTCGAGCAGCACGTCGAAGCCGCCGGCGGTGTCGGCTTCGGCGCTGGCCGAGAAGCGCTCGCAATGCACCTGGGCCCCGGCGCGGCCGGCGCAGGCGGCCTGGAACGCATCGATCATCTTGCCCGGGCCGCAGCAGTAGAGGTGCGCATCGGCGGGCGCGTCGGCGGCGATGGCCGCCAGGTCGAGGCGGCGCGCGCGAGAGCTTCCGAAGCAGAACTCGACGCTGCCGCGCTCGCTCTCGAGCGCACGCAGTTCGTCCACGTACGCAGCCTGCTCGGGCGAACGCGCCGCATAGTGCAGGCGCCAGGGCCGCCCGAGCGTGTCGAGGCGGCGCAGCATCGCCATGATCGGTGTGATGCCGATGCCGCCGGCGATGAAGACCGAGAGCGGCGCGTCCTCCGCGAGCGCGAAGTCGTTCAGCGGCGCGCCGATCGTGAACACGTCGCCGACACGCGGCGTGGTGTGCATCCAGGCCGACCCGCCTTGCCCGTCGAGCTCGCGCTGCACCGCGATCAGGTAGCGGTCGCGCTCGTCCGGCGCGTTCACCAACGAGTAGCTGCGGAGCATCTCGTTCGGCAGGTGCAGGTCGATGTGCGCGCCGGCTTCGAACGCCGGCAGCGCGGCGCCGCTGACCGGGACGAACTCGTAGGACGCGATGTCGCGCGCTTCCAGGCGGATCTGCCGCAGCCTCACCTGCAGGGTGGCGCTCGTCATCTCGCGGCGTTCAAGGCTCGTAGCCGAAGCCGGCGCCGAGATCCGCCGTCATCGCCTTGCGCCCTTGCTCTTCCTTCCACGAGGCGGCCACCGGCAGCCGCAGCGACACGGCGCGCACCATCCACAGGTCCGGGTCGTCGCTGCGCGCGGGGCGCTGCTGCTTCGCGCTCAAGTTGCGCGCGGTTTCGAGCAGCATGCGCCGCGTCATCGCGACGCCGGTGTCGCTCACGCCCAGGTGCTCCTTGCTGCGGTCGTAGATCGGCGCCACGCCCGACTGGCAGGCCGCGTCCTGCACCCACAGGCCGGGCAAGCCCGAGAACCACGTCTTGGTCTGCGCGTCGTAATTGAACTGGAACGCCGTCTCGTTGTTGAACTTGGTCCAGTACTTCGCGAACGGCTGGGTCGGCGGGCGCGGCGCGTAGGCCTGCTCGGACGGGTGCCCGGTCTCGCGGCCGGCGTGGCCCTCGACGAACAGCTTCTTCGTCTTCGGGTAGAGCACATCGGTCGGGTGGTACGAGAACATGATGCACAGCGTGTGGTGGTCGTCGATCGGCACCCAGGCGTGGCCGCTCAGTTCCGGGTACTGCGACTGCGGCGGCACCAGCGTCCAGAACGGCAGCATGAACTGGTTGACGCGCCAGTAGGTGGTGTCCTCGTCGAACTTGCGGCGCGAGGCGATGCTCATGCCGAAGTCCTGGCGCTGGCATTCGAAGGTCGGGCGCAGATCCTTCTTCGCGGTCCAGCCGCTGATCGCGCCCTGCGAATCGATGCGGCCATGCAGGATCGGCGCATGCGCCGAATCGACCTCGCCCTCGACCGCCTGCAGCCAGTTGCATTCCTGCACGCGGAAGCTGACGTGCACGTTCTCCTGCGGCACCAGGTTCCATTCCAGGTTCGGCAGCGGCGGCGGGTTGTCGCGGTCCGGGCCCATGTAGGTCCAGACGATGCCGTTGCGCTCGACGCAGGGGTAGTGCTTGATGCTCAGCTTGTCCTTCAGCCGGCTCTCGGCCGGCTCCGCCGGCATGTCCTGCACCTGGCCGTCGACGCCGAACTTCCAGCCGTGGTAGATGCAGCGCAGGCCGCAAGCCTCGTTGCGGCCGAACACCAGCGGCGCTCCCCGGTGCGGGCAGGCGTGGTCGACCAGGCCCAGCCTGCCTTCGCTGTCGCGGAAGGCCACCAGGTCCTCGCCGAGCAGGCGCACGCGCTGCGGTTGGCCGTCGACGGGCAGGTCAGTGGCCGGCAGGAACGGAATCCAGTAAAGCCGCATCAGATCGCCCATCGGCGTGCCGGGGCCGACGCGGACGAGGGTTTCGTTGTCTTCGTGGGAAAGCATGGTATTGGTTGGTCCGCCAGATTGGTTGGGCCAATTCTAGATAGTCGACCGGATCGACGTCAAGCCCGAATCGCGCAATAATGCTCATTGGTTCAACCAAGGAGATATCGATGAGCAAAATCAAGGGCCGTTGCCACACCCTGGTGCGGGGTGCCGCGCTCGCGCTCGCCGGCCTGCTGGCCGCCGGTATCGCATCCGCACAGGCGCCGGAAGTGGCGTATCCCTCGAAGCTGATCCGCATCATCATCCCGACCGCGTCGGGCGGCTCGCTCGATGCACTCGCCCGGATCGTCGCCGAGAAGATGACGGCATCTTGGGGCCAGCAGGTGATCGTCGAATCGAAGGCCGGCGCCAACACGGTGCTCGCCACCACCTTCGTCGCCAAGGCGCCGCCCGACGGCTACACGGCCCTGTTCACCATCAGTGGCTTCGTGCAGAACCTGGTGCTGCTGCCGAACCCGCCGTACAAGGCTTCCGACTTCGCGCCGGTCTCGATGGTCGCGGTGTTCCCGATCGCGCTCGCTGCCAACATCAGCCTGCCGGCCAACACTCTGCAGGAGGTCGTGAAGCTCGCACGCGACAAGCCGGACACGCTGACCTACGGCAGCTACGGCACCGGCTCGAGCGGCCACATCATCGGCGAAGGCCTGAACAAGGCCGCCGGCATTCGC
>JBDUAG010000208.1:0-6649 GCA_040004785.1 Burkholderiales bacterium
CCGGTCTCGAACGAGATCGCGTCGGGCAGCTTGACGACGCACTTCGCAGGCATCACGCGCAGCGTCGAATAGGCGCCCGGCGGGTTGCTCGCATAGGCGGCACGGTCGCCCGGCTTCAGGTGCGCGACGCCCTCGCCCACCGCTTCGACCACACCGGCCGCTTCCATGCCGAGCGAGAGCGGCATCGGCAACTGGTAGACGCCCGAGCGCTGGTACACGTCGATGAAGTTCAGGCCGCAGGCCTGGTGGCGAATGCGGATTTCGCCGGGGCCGGGGTCGCCCACCGGCAGGTCGACAAGGTACATCGCGTCGGCACTGCCGTGCTGATCTACGCGGATCGTGGGGCTCATCTGGGTCATGGAGTTCTCCGGTGTCGGCTGCAATGGAGCGCCATGGTGCCAGCAACTCGATCGCCCCGACGGCAACGCGGCTCGCAGGTTCAGCCGTATTCGATCCGGTTGCGACCCCGCTCCTTGGCGCGGTAGAGCGCCGCGTCGGCGCGCGCGATCACCTCCTCGACGGTCGCGCCCGTCGAAGCGCTGACGACCCCGAAGCTGCAGGTCACCGATACCTCCAACCCGTCGCCCAGATTGAACGACTCGGCGCCGATCGCGTGGTGGAAGGCCTCGATGCGCGCGCGGTCCTCGGCACGATCGGCGTGCAGGCCCGGCAGGACGAGGATGAACTCCTCGCCGCCGTAGCGGCCCACGCAGTCGTAGGCGCGCGTGCTGGCGACGAGCCTGGCGGCGATCTCCTTCAGGACCCTGTCGCCCGCCAGATGCCCGTGGCTGTCGTTGATCTCCTTGAAGTGATCGGCGTCGGCGATGACCACCGCCAGCGGCCGGCCTTCGCGCGGGGCGCGCGCCAGCTCCGTCTGAAGGATGTCGACCAGTGCGCGCCGGTTCCACAGGCCCGTCAGGCCGTCGCGCGAGGCAAGCTCCCGCATCTGCTCGCGCGAGGCTTCGAGTTCGCGCGTGCGCATCTGCACCAGGTGCTCGAGGCGCTGCTGCTCCACGCTCAGCGCGCGCAAGCGCCAGCGGTAGAGCGACACCGCGGCCAGACCGAATGCCAGTGCGCACGCGGCGTAGAAGACATCGCTGCGCCACCACGGCGGCTTGATGTCGAACTCGAAAGCCACCGTCGGCGATTGGTTCTGCAGGTCGTCGTTCTGCACCATCGCTTCGAACCGATAGTGGCCCGGCGCGAGCGACGGATAGGAAACATCGCCGCCGATGGCGCTGAGCCAGCGTTCGTCGACACCCAGCATCCGGTGCAGGAAACGCAGCGAGCGTCGGCCCTCGTACGACGCGCTGACCGTGCTGATGGTCAGCGCGCCGCGCGCCCAAGGCAGCGACTCGCCTGGAGCGGAGCGCACGGGTTGCCCGTCGCGACTCACGGCGTCGATTCGCACGCGAAGCGGCGGGACGTCGAACAAGGTCTCGGGCTGCTCGATGTGCGCGACACCACGGCTCGTTCCGACCCAGATCGACCCGTCATCGTCCTCGTACAGCGCGCCCTGGTTGCAATCGTTCCACACCAGCCCGGCCTCCTGGTTCAGGTGGCGCGAGTGCGCGCCGCTCCAGACGACGACGCCGTCGTCGGTGCCCGCCCACAGCCAGCCGCGCCGGTCCTGGCGCAACGAGACCACCTCCCGATCGGACAGCGATCGCGACGCTTGTTCGTGTTCGTTCAGCGTGAACCCCTGGGCCGTGGCGCGGAGCTGCCACAGGCCGCCCGCCTTCGCGCCGCCGGCGAGCCAGACGGTGCCGTCCGCGGCGCATGCGATCACGCTGAACGCGGACGACGCGGGCGTGCTTCCATCGAGCGCCTGGGGCGTCACGCGGCCGAGTTGCGAATCCTTCCAGCGCAGCAGGCCCCGGTCGGTCGTGATCCAGAGCTCGCCGGGCGAGCGTTCGCACACGTCGGTGCTGATCGGGCCGATCGAGGGATCGGCATTGACCTTGTCGTCCACGCGGCGCGGCGTGCGCTCGCCTGCTGGCAGGTCGATCAGAAAGATCCCGCGCTGGGTGCAAATCCACAGGCGGCCGCCCGAATCGACGAAGACGCGATAGATCAGCGGCAAGGTCGCCACCAGCGTCTCCATATTGGTGTGTGCGGCGACCCTCAGCAGTGCGCCGGAGAAGGTGCCGATCCAGAGATCGCCCGCCTTGTCGCGCGCCATCGTGCCGGCCTGGTGCGTGTCCGCACCCTTGCCTTCGCGGGCCGGTCCGACCATGCGCCGCTGCGCTTCATCCAGCTCCACCACGCCCATACCGGAGCCGATGCGCAGGCGACCCGCGGCGTCGCGCCCGAACGACCAGACCTCGTCGTGCGGCAGGCCGTCGCGGGTCGTCCAGGCCGAGAAGTGACGATAGCCGGCCCATCGAGCCAGGCCGTGGCCCGCCGTGCCCAGCCACACACCGCCTTCGGCGTCGACCAGGATCGCGTTGACGCCACCGCCGGCCGACAGCCCCTGGGCGGCCCCTACAACCTCCCAGCGATGGCCGTCCCAGCGGCTCACGCCGTCGTCGCTGTTGCGCGTCAGGATGCGCCCCGACGCGTCTTCGACGACCGGTGTGTAGACATGGACCGACCCTCGATGCGCGCGCGCGTCGGTGCGATCGATGAACTCGCGTTGCCCCCTGGGCAGGACCAGCTGGCGCGAGGCGTTGTTCAACCAGAGGTCGCCGCGGCTGTCCTGGAGGATGCCGAGGGGTGCACCGCGCTCGTCGCCGCCGGGCAGGCGCCACGCGTCCACCTGCTTGTCGTCGACCCGGCACAGCGACGCACTGCAACCCAGCCACACGCTGCCGTCGCGTGCCGCATGCACGCCGTTGATGCGGCGCAGTTCGGGCCGTCCCGCCATCTGGGCGTCGCTGAAGAAAGGCTGTGCAACCCAGTCACCGCCCGACGCTGCTGGCGCGACCTGCAGCAGGCGCCGGTCCGACACGACGAGAACTTGCTCGGGCGCGGCGGCAGAGTCGAGAGACTGCCCGGGCCCGACCGGGAGATGCGCGCCGGCCATGAGCACCTCGACAAAGGACTCGTCGTGGCGCCTGAAGAGCCCTTGGTCGCTGCCGACCCACAGGCCGCCCCGCGCATCGGCGTGCAGGGCCCTGATCAAGCGCGTGCCCAGCCCCTGTTCGGCACCGAAGCGCCGGAAGGTGGATCCGTCGTAGCGATACAGGCCGTTCTCGGTGCCGACCCACAGATAGCCGGCGCGGTCTTGCACGAGGGTCGTGACCGCCAGATTTCGCAGGCCGTCGGTCTGGTCGTAATACTGGAACGAACGCTGCTGCGCGTGCGCGGCGAATGCCGGCAAGATGCAGGCGAGCAGCCCGAGGCGGGTGCGACACCAGCGCAGGAACCTCGCCGGGGTTGGGCTCGCTTCACAGGCGCGTCGGCGGGTCGGCCTGTCGAACGATGAGGTGTTCATGCCGTGCCCAGGGTACTCGCCCCGACCTCGTGATCAGCCCCGGGAAAGCGCCGATGTCCGACGCCTGTTCGGGGCGACCCGAGACCGGCAATGAACCCGGTCAGGCCGGAGCGGACGCCGTCGCTCAGGCCGAGGACATCGGGTCGCGAGTCAGCCGTTGTTGAACAGGCCTTTTTCCTTCATGCGCATCAGACGCGGCCGCGGCCCGGTCTTGTGCGGCGGCAACGGCGGCGGCGGCGCCGAATCGGCCGGCAGCTCCGCGGACGTCGTCGATGGCTCCGCCTCCGCAACCGCGCGCGGGCGCCCCTCCACCTCGCCCAGATCGACCGAATCGTAAAGCGTCGGCAGGTTGCGCGGAGGACCGGCCCGAAGGCGCGGTGCGCGCTTGGGCGGGCTGGTGGTGTCTTCCAAGCTCGGCGCGGGCAGCAGCGCCGCGGGCGGGGCCGCCGGCGCCGGCGCGACCGTGAGGCTGGGCTCGACCGTGAGGCTGGGCTCGACGACCGGGTCGGCGCCCACCGCGATGTCGACCTGTCTCGGCGCCGGCACCTGCACTTGCACCGGCACTTGCACCGGGCCTTGTACGCGCAGGTGCTCCCAGATCAAGCCACTCGACGCCAGCTGCCGCGTCCTTTCCGCGCGCGATGCTGCGCGGTCGATCGCCACCAGCATGGCATACAGCTCCGGATGCACATCGCTGTCTACATCGAGACGCACATGAACAGTGGCCATGGTGGTTCGGCCCAGGCTCGTGATCAGCCCTTGAGGGGTCGGCTCAGTGGGCGGACGTGCCGGGTGCGGATTCCGCCTCGCCGATCATCTGGAAGCCGCGAACGTTGGCTTCCATCGAGCCCGGCATGACGAACACCGGAATCGCCGGGAAGCGCTTGACGAGCACGTCGCGGTAGCGCTCCGGATGACCACCCACCAACACCATCAGGTCGACGATTTCATGCGCATCACGCAGCCCGTCGATCATGCGGTTGACCGAATCCTCGACGACGCTCAACACCACCGGCTCGAACTGGCCGAGATCGTGCGCGACACCGGCCAGCTTTACCGGGCGATTGGCTCGAAGCGCGTCGTTGATGCGCGGCATCACGGCCGGGCCGAGCGGTCGCCCGATGCTCGCACTGAGCGATTCCTGCACGGCGCGCACGACTCGGTGGCGCCCGGCATCGGAGGCCGCGCCGCTGGCGCGCGGGTTGATGGTGCCTTGCTGGATCAGCAGCCAGTCGAGCGTGTGCTCGCCCGGATCGATCATCAGGACGGCGAGTTCGTCCAGCACCTCGCCACTGGACAGCGGCTCGAGCGCGCCGGCGGTCTGGGAGATGACGGCATTGAGTTCGTTCAGATGGTCGTCGATCGCCGCGTAGCCGCCCACCGGCTGCGCCTGCACGATGACCTTCTCGACCGTCACGGTCTTGCCGTCGCCGACCTCGACCGCGCCGTGGAAGCGCGAGCGCAGGTAGTCGCGGCGTTTGGCATCGTTGTACTGATTCACCGGCAGCCCGAGCACGAGAACATCGATCTTCGTGTCGCCGGCCTCCGCCATGTAGCGAAGCGCGCCCTTGGTCAGGGCTTCGTAGATCGCGCCACGGTAGAACTCGTCGGTCACATCACGCCCGAAGTTGCCCCCCGATTGCGCCAGCTCGACGTCGCGACCGACCTCGTAGTTGGCGCCATTGACCGGCACGTCAAAGGTGTCGCGCCGCCGCGTTCCCAGCGTCCTGACGGCGCTTGCGTCCGCGGGGATGGCCATGGAGGGAAAGCTCATGAAACGAACATCGCCGTCATGGCCGCCGCGCAGGCTCAGCTTGACCAGACCGAAGCCCACGTCGATCGCCCGGACCACCGGCGCGTTCGACGCCTCATCCATGGCATTCGGGCTGACTTCACGCAGACGGGTACGGGACATGTTGATTCCTCCAGAGGGGGACGCTGCACGCAGGGTACGGCGTCGTTGGGAAAAAGGCGATCCGCGAAAACGCTTCGATCTGAGTGGCCGACTCCGGCCGCCATTGCGCTTGCTTTCGCGTGCTTTGTTGACCTTCACGTGGATCTTGCGTCGGTCGGTAACCGGAAGCCCTCATCTTAAGGGGTTGACTCGGATCCGCGGACGCTCGCAAACAGATGGTTGCATGGGCATTGTGATTTTGGGCATGGGTCTTCGCGGTTCTGAGGCAGTGGGTTCGGCTCTGCGCCTGGCGAGGCCCGTCAGAACGTCCCCGGATAAGCGCCACCATCGAGCAGGATGTTCTGCCCGGTCAGATAGCCGGCATGCACGCTGCAAAGAAACGCGCAGACCGCGCCGAACTCTTCCGGGGTGCCGAAGCGCTGTGCCGGAATCGCCGCAGCGCGCCTGGCCATCAACGCCTCCAGCGGCTGGCCGGTCTTGGCGGCCGCGCCCTGCATCGTGCCGCGCAGCCGGTCGGTGTCGAACGCGCCCGGCAGCAGGCCGTTGATCGTGACGCCGCGCGCGGCGATGCTGCTGCGCGCGAGCCCGGCAACGAACCCGGTGAGGCCGGAGCGGGCGCCGTTGCTCAGGCCGAGGACGTCGATCGGCGCCTTCACCGCGCCCGAGGTGATGTTGACGACGCGCCCGTAGCCACGCGCGGCCATCGCATCGACGCTGGCCTTCATCAGCTCGATCGGCGTGAGCATGTTGGCATCGAGGGCCGCAATCCAGGTGTCGCGATCCCACTCGCGGAAATCGCCGGGCGGCGGGCCGCCGGCGTTGTTGACGAGGATGTCGATCTGCGGGCACGCGGCGAGTGCGGCGGCACGGCCGTCCGCCGAGGTGATGTCGCCTGCAACCGTGCGCACCTCACCTCCTCCGAGCGCGCGCAGTTCGGTCGCGGTCGCTTCGAGCGCCGCCGCGCCGCGCGCGGTGATCACCACGTTCACGCCCTCGCGCGCCAGCGCCATGGCGCAGCCCCTGCCCAGCCCCTTGCTGGCGGCGCATACCAGCGCCCACTTGCCTTCGATTCCAAACTTCATTCGTTACCTCCACTTGGCCAAGAGCCATATGCCCGCGAGCACGAGCACCGTGCCTGCGGCGATCCACACGGTGAATGGCTCGCCGAGGATCACCACCCCCATCAGGATCGTCGAGAGCGGCCCGACCATGCCGGTCTGCGCCGCGAGCGTCGCGCCGATGCGCTCGATCGCCATCATCACCATCAGCACCGGCGCGAAGGTGCAGAGCGTCGCGTT
>JBDUAG010000006.1:0-22198 GCA_040004785.1 Burkholderiales bacterium
CCGCGTTCTTCACGTCCACGACGACCCACTTGATGGGATGGGTCTTGCCGAGCAGCTTGACCCCGATCATCTCGCGCATCGCGCTGCGGCCACCATCGGCGGCCACGCAGTAGTCGGCTTCGAGCGCGTAGACCTGGCCCGATGCGTCGCGCACCTGGAGCGTCACGGCGCGGCTGTCCTGCGAGACGGCGACGACTTCCTCGCCCAAACGCAGTTCGACATTCGGATAGCGCGCGAGCCCGGCTCGCAGCGTCTTCTCGGCGAGTTGCTGCATGAAGATGTTGCGGCGCCACCAGCCGAACTCGCGCGTGGGAGGGCGGATGTGGGCGAAGCACTTGCCGTCGGCGCGGTACATGCGCATCGGCACGTTCTGGATCATGTCCTGCAGCAGCGACTCGGCCAGACCCACGGTCTGGAACATCCGCAGCGCTTCGTCGTCCATGCCGACCGCGCGCGGGTACTCGAGGATCTGTGGCTCGCGCTCGATCACGACCGTGTCGATGCCGTAGGCACCCAGCAGGTTCGCCACGGCGACACCGTTGGGGCCGCCACCGACGATCACGACCGATGTGCGCCGTCCGCCGCCCCCACTCACTGCGCCGACCCTTTCGCCCAGGACGCGAGCGACGGGCTGCCCAGGAACGCGTGCAGTGCGGTTTCAAAGCCGCTCAGGTTGTCATCGTGCACATAGTGGGTCGCCGACGGAATCTCCACGTACTGAATGCGGGGGTTGCAGCGCTGCATCTCCTCGGCCGTCTGGGCCGACAGGAAATCGGACTGCGCGCCGCGCAGCAGCAACGTGGGTACCGCGACGGCTTCGACGTGCGGCCAGAGCTCCACCAGCTGCTGCGGCGTCGCGTTGAGTCGCGCGTGCGCGATGCCTTGAGCGTCGTGCCGCCAGACCACCTGGCCACCCTCGGCCTCCTTCATCGAATGCCGCACGCGGGCTTGCACGGCGGCATCGGGAATGTTGGGCCGTTGCCCGCGCCAGAACGCGGCCGCCGCGGCACGTGAGTCGAAGCGATCGGGCGTGGCGAGCAGCTCTCGCCGGATGCGCTCGGCACCGCCGGAACTGTTCGAGGCGCCGGGGCCCATGTCTTCGATGACCATGCCGGCCAGACGGTCCGGGTGGCGCGTCGAGTAAACGAAGGCGTTCGCTCCGCCCATCGAGTGGCCGAGAAGCACGAAGCGCTTGAGCGCCAGCTTGTCGACCAGCGCCTCGAGGTCGCGAACGTAAGCCTCGGCGTAGTAGTTCCGCGCCGGATCCCAGTCGCTCGTGCCGCGGCCGCGCTGGTCGAGCGCGATGATGCGAAAGCGGTCGGCCAGCGGCAGCGCGACCGACTCCCACGTGTAGGCAAAACTGCGCAGGCCGTGCAACGCCACGATCGCAGGTGCCGACACATTGCCCCACTCGACGAAGTGCAGCTTCAGTCCGTCGTTCTCGACCCAGTCTTCGCGCGCGTGCGTGCTCATGCCGTGATGCCTGTGCTGTGGGTTCGCAAGGTTCACACCAGGCCGTCTTGGCCCTTGATCTCGCTGGCCTGCAGACCGCCCAGGCGCGCATTCAGGCGACCTCGCGTGGCGAATGCCCAGCACAGGATCACCTCGTCGCGATTCGGGCCGTCGCTGAACATGGCGCTGACCGTGTCGTAGTGGGAGCGCACGTACAGCGCATCCTTGTGGGCCAGCGGGATGTCGATGGTCGTCCCCGGTCCGCCGCGCTTTCCGGTCGACGGCACCCACGATTTGCCGCCGCCAATGCTGTCGCGAATCGGATTGGCGGCCGGGTTGGTCAACAGCGCATTGCCGTGCTCGTATTCACCGTCGATGCCGACGAGGCAGGCCTTGCCATAGCTCACGATGGCGCGGCCCTCCGCGACCTCGCGGATGCGCCGCCCGAACTCGCGGCCCAGTTCGGGTGAGGGTTCGATCCAGGGCGACAGGTCCTGCACGTAGCGGCCCGCGAACGGGTTGTGAATGCAGGCGGCGATCACGATCTTGCGCAAGGGCTCGCCGTCGGCGGCCTGGCCCGTTTCGCCGGCCAGCGTGTCTTCGATCTGCAGGTACCACTTGCGGATGTGGAAGGCGCTGAAGTTGGGTGTCTTGGTCATGGCGTTTGGAGGTTGGCAGTGGAACCGCGCGTCGCTCAGTCGAAGATCGGATCGAGATGCGCGGGGTCGCTCGCGGCGTTGTACTGAGTCATCAAGCGCTTGCCCGCTTCGTCGTCCTTTTCCGTCTCGCAGAAAAACTCGAGGCGGTTGCCATCGGGGTCGGTGAAGTAGACGCCGATGCCGGCCTTGTGGTCGGTGATCTTCACGATCGGGACCTGGCGCCGCAGCAGCATCCCGTAGAGACGCCTGAGTTCGGTCAAGTCGCCGTCGATCTCCAAGCCGTAGTGCTGCAGGCCGATCGTGCCCAACTCGGCCGGCGTCTGCGCCTTGATGAGTGCGATGTCGTGGTGCTTCTTGCCGAAGGACATGAACACCCAACGCGCCTCGCGCGCCACTTCTTCCATGCCCAGCACCTCGCCGTACCAGTGGCCGGAGACCACCGGGTCGCGCACGTACAGCGCGACGTGCGTGCGCGCGACGCGCGGCGTTGGCAGTTTGGTGTCGGCGGTGATGGGCGGCACCGTCAGCTTGTTCGTCATGGGGTTCTTTTTCAATCGGTCGACTGTGCGTGGGCCACCAAGGGCGCCGAGACCGGCGTCCAGGCGACAGCGGTGATCTCGCTGAACTCGCGCCATTCCTTCTGCCAGCTGCGACCAGCGTCGCGCGACCGGAACAGGTCGCCGTACTTGGTGCCCGCATAGAGCATTGACGGGTCGGCGTCATGGGCGCCCAGGGCCCAGAACGTGGAATTCGGTGCGACCTCGAGATCGGTCTCGACCCAGTTGTGGCCGCGGTCGGTTGAGCGGTACAGGCGCGTCTTGTAGCCCGGCGTTCCGTCGCCGATGGCCATCACGAGCTCACCGTCAGACTTGGGAATCGGCATCACGGTGCGCGTGTAGTACAGCCCGTCGAAGCGCTGTTTGGACAACTTCGCGTCCCAGGTCTCGCCGTCGTCGTCGCTGACGTACACGGCGTTGACGGTCAGCACGATGGTGGTCTTGGGCGACTTCGCGGTGCGCGGAAGAATGCTGATCGCATGGATGTCGGAGTTGCGTATCGCGCCGCGCGGATCGTCGACCCGAGTGAAGGTCTGCCCTGCGTCGTGGCTGCGCCAGGCGCCACCTTCCTCGACGCCGAACCACACCTGCTGGCTGTCGTCCGGGTCCACGCAGATCGTCAGCATGCGCGGGCGGTTCACGCCTGCGCAGAATTCGGGCATCTCGGGAGGCAGGCGCGACCAGGTCTCACCGGCGTCCACCGATTTGAACAGTGCCGAGCGCGACGGCGCGCCGGTGCCGGCGTACACCACGTTCGGCTGCTTGGGGTCGACCGCGAGGGACCACACCGTCATGCCGGCCGTGGCGCCCGCGGCTTGGCGCCAATGCGCGCCACCATCGTCGCTGATGCACACGCCGCAGTCGGCGCCGGCGTAGACGCGCTCCGGGCGCGTCGGGTCCACCGCCAGGGCGCGAACGACACCGTCGAACTCGATGGCCTCTTTCAGGCCCAGGCGGTGCCAGGTCTTGCCGTCGTCGTTGCTGCGCACGATGCCTTGTCCGGCAGTGGCGACCATGATCGTGAAGTCCATTGCGCTGTGCCTTCAGAGAAAGATGCCGCGTGTCAGGCCGCCGTCGCAGCCCAGCGATTCACCGGTGATCGAGCCAGACTTCGGCGACGCCAGGAAGGCGATGATCCAGCCCATCTCTTCGGGCTGCAGCACGCGGCGGATCGGCGTGACCTTGATGTAGTTGGTTTCCACTTCCGCGGCGGTGAGGCCTTGCTTCTTGGCCTCCTTCTCGTACAGCTCGTGGATGTGCGGCGTCTCGACCACGCCGGGATGGATCGTGTTGACGGTGATGCCGTCGGGGCCCAACTGATCCGACAGCGTCTTGGTCATGTGGACGATCGCGACATTGCGCATGCCGGAGAGTTGCTTGCTGCCACGGCCCGTCAATCCGCCGATGTTGATGATCCGGCCGTAGCCTTGACGCCGCATGTAGGGCGCCACGGCCTTGCAGCAGCGCAGGTAGCCGACGACCTTGATGTCGATGTCCTGCAGCAGCCCTTGCGGGTCGGCATCGTCGAGCTCGGCACGCACCAGGCCACCGGGGTGTGCCGCGCCATTGACCAGGATGTCGATGCGGCCGAACTCGCGTGCCGCCGCAGCCATCCCGGCGGTCACCGAGTCCATGTCGGTGGTATCGACGGCGACCGGGAAGATGCGGCCCGCACCCGCACCGAGCGACGCCCGGAGATCCTGCGCGGCCTCTTCGAGCAGCGGCATACGGCGTGCGGCGATCGCCACGTCCACGCCTTCGCGGGCGAGCTCGAACGCGGCGGCCTTGCCGATGCCCATGCTGCCGCCGGTGATGAAGGCAGACTTGCCCTTGAGTTGAAGGTCCATGTGTTCTCGCAGAAGGGGGTGATCAGGGAAGCCGCATTTCGATGAGGAACGGCCCGTCGATACGGGTCAATGCCTGGCGCAAGGCATCCTCCAACTCCTCGGTGGTCGAGGCGCGCACGGCCGGAACGCCATAGCCTTGCGAGAGCGCCATCCAGTCGAGCGGCGGGTCGTCGAGCAGCGTCAACCGCTTCGCCTGCGGCCCGGGCTCGATGCCGGCGCGTGACAGCTCGGTCTGCAAGATGCCGTAGCGCCTGTTCGAGGTGATCAGCACGATCACGGGCAGGCGTTCGCGCGCCATCGTCCACAGCGACTGGATCGTGTATTGCGCGCTGCCGTCGGATTGAAGCGCGAACACGCGGCGGTCCGGGCAGGCCACCGCGGCGCCGAGCGCCACCGGCAGGCCCTGGCCGATGGCGCCGCCGGTGTTGGTCAGGATGGTGTGCCGGGCTGCGACGGCCGACGCCGTGACGAAGGGGTAGCCACAAGTGCCGCCTTCGACGGACACGATGGCGCCCGTGGGCAGGGCGTTGGCCAGAATCCGGCCCACCGCCACCGGCGTGAGCGGGCCGGGTTCGATCACATGGCGCGACGGCGTGACGCCGGACACGACGCGCGATGCCTCGAGCAGCTCGGCCAATCGCTCGAGTGCTGCGTCGGCCGCCTCGCCGGGCGCGGCCAGCACCCGCAGTGATTCGGACGGTGCCAGTTCGCTGGGCAGGCCTTCGTAGCCGAAGTAGGCTACCGGCGCAATGGCACCGGCCAGCACGACGACAGCGTCGGCCAGGGCCGCGATCGCGACTTCCGGGAAGTAGGGCAGCCGATCGATGTCGGGCAGGCCGCCGCCGCGTTCTGTTCGCGCGGGAAAGGTCTCCGTGAACAGGCGCGCGCCGGTCACGGCGGCAATGCGGCCCGCGGCGACCTGGCCGCGTTCACTCAGGGCGCGGTCGCCCAGAAGCAGCACGGACTTGCGACCGTTTTGCAGAATCTGCTGCGCGGCGCGCACGCGCGCCTCGTCGAAGCTCGGCTCCGACAGGGGCGCCTCGGTG
This sequence comes from Burkholderiales bacterium, assembly GCA_040004785.1. GTDB lineage: Bacteria > Pseudomonadota > Gammaproteobacteria > Burkholderiales > Burkholderiaceae_C > LMDS01. The sequence continues at coordinate 5,562 of JBDUAG010000006.1, forward strand.
CGCCGCGTCTGCTCGGGCGCGGGGAGTTGCTGGAAGTCCACCGGCACGACCAGGGTCGCGACCTGACCCGGCCGCGAGTTGGCTGCGCGCATGCCATCGACGGTGTCCTGCCACAGCTGCGATGCCGACGCCACGGAGCGATACCAGCCCGACACGGGGCGTGCGAGCGACTCGATATCGGAGGTCAGCGGTGCGTCGTACTTCAGGTGCCAGCTGGCATGGTCACCGACGATGTTCAGGATGGGCGTGCGGGCGCGGCGCGCGTTGTGCAGATTGGCCAGCCCGTTGGCCAGGCCCGGGCCGAGGTGCAGCAAGGTCGTGGCCGGCCGTTGAAGCATGCGCCCGTAGCCGTCGGCGGCGCCGGTGCACACGCCTTCGAAGAGGCCTAGCACCGCCCGGATGCCCACGCCCTCGTCCAGTGCGCCGACGAGCGGCATTTCGGTGGTGCCGGGGTTCGCAAAGCACACGCGTGCACCGGCTGATGCCGCCGCACGCAGCACCGCGGCAGCACCGCTGTGCGAGGCGTTGGGAGTGGTAGTGGCGTTCGTCTTCATCGGTGCGGCCCCGTAGCGATGAGATTATCATAATCCCAAAAGGCGGCATTCGCAATATTATTGCGAAGAAGGCCAGATCCGGCGGCCATTTGACGAAAGGCAGTGCTCCGCTGAGCGCACTGCCTATGCCCGTGCGCGTGTGCGATTTTTCTTATATGCCGGAATAGGGGAATTAGGTATTCCCGTGGGCAGATCGCCGCTGCGTCGCGATCGATGCCGCGTCGAGGTTCAGGCCTTGCGGCGTTGCGCTGCCGCGCCGGTCTTCGGCCGGTCGACCGCCGCCCGAGTTCGAGCAGTCGTTGATGGCTTCGTCTTGCTCCGCGCCGATGGCTTCCGGGGGGCGTCAGGTGCCTTGTCGTGACGCGGTCTCGGCAGGTCGTTGGCCAGTGATTTCGAAACCTGCGCGGCCGCTCCAAGAAGTCGCGCGCCCAACAAGGCGGGCTCGTACAGCTTGAACTCCTCCGTGGTGAACACCAGGGACATGCAGCCCGCGACTTCGCCGGTCGCGAAGAGGATCGGTGCGGCGATGCCCGTTACGCCGGCGTCGAGCTCACCGATCGAAGTCCAGTAGCCCTGGCGCTTGATGAGCTGCAAGGCCTTCCAGAAGGACAGCCAGTCTTCCCCGATGGCTCGACAGTCCGGCTCCTGTTGATGCTGTTTCCACAGGCGCTTCAGGCGGCTGCGGCTCATCGACGCGAGGATGACCTTCGACGTCGACGACCGGAACACCGGCATGGTCGTGCCTCTGCCGAACGACAGCGAGTGCGGCATCAGCGCACCCTGGTGCTGGAACACGTTGATGATCCTGTCGTCATACGACGTGGACAGCAAGCCGGTGGCGCCGAGCGAGCTGGCCAAGGCCGACACGATGGGCCGCCCGGCGTTGAGCAGCGGGTCCGACTCGATGATCCTGTGATCGAGTTCGATGATGCGGGGGCCCAGCATGAATTGACCGCCATCGCTCACGAGAAGGCCAGCGTGACCCAGTTCGCGGGTGTATCGATAGCAGGTAGTTCGGGTCAGGCCGAGCGCGTCGCCAATTTGTTCGGCGGTCATCGTGGTGTGTTGCCGCGAGAAGAGATCGAGGACCGAAAGCATGCGTGTGAGGCTGGACACGATGGAGGAGGGGGTTGGTTGACAGGTGATGTTATGGGAGTTTGCTTCGGAGGCGCGCCCTACGAGATCGAACCATCGTGCTCCGGGCCGCGCGGGCGGACGAGTCGGCCTACACGATCGCCGGCCGGTTGTCGAACAGCGCGATGCCCCGGCGCACGGCGTCGCGCTGCTCGATCTGCGCACCCCAGCGGCAGAGGTTGAGGTAGGTGCCGTCGTCCATCAGCATCCTGCGCCGGAACGAGTAGGTTGGGAACAGGAGCAGATCGGTGACCGACAGTTCGTCTGCAAAGTATTCGTGCTCGCCGAGCCACCGATCTGTCTCTGCAAGCGCTCGTGCGAGCCGGGCCTCGAGCCACGCCGCGTTCTCCGCCGCCTTGATCGGCATGCCGCGGGCGTTGAAGGCGTCCTGGACGGACGCGTCATCGCAGACATCGACGCCGATGAACTGGCTGCCTGGCGTGTCGCTCGACGTGTCCGTTGCAGCCGGGAGGAAAGGGCAGGGATTCGGTCAATGTTCGTCCTTTCATGGGACTGCGCTCCCGCGGCGGGCGGGGGCGAGGAAGCGGATAGCCAAAAGTGTACGATGTTCCAATATACGGGAAGAGCAAATATGTTGATCCGCACTTCAGAGGTGCGCAAGGCACCGGGTCCTGGGCGAGCATCAGCTGAATCATCGCTCCCATGCGGGGCATCTCCCGAGTTCGCGATGGCCCGATACTTGCAATGGGCAATAGTTATCGCGTTCCCGTAATGGGAGATCGGCGAAGCATAGCTTATGTTCCAATTCGATGGCCACCACCGCCGCGATGCTGTCGATTCACTCACAAGGAGCTCTCAAGGCGCGCAAACCCTTCGAGTTCGGGGTCAAGACCGCCGTTCTGGTGGCGCACAAGCAGGGCCTGATGCTGGGCGCGCGCAGCTTCCTCGGCAATCCGTATGACGGGCACGTCCTGAGTGCGGTGCTGGAGCAGGCAACAAACCTAACGCAAGACCTGAGCGTGACGATCAGCCAAGTCGTGGCTGATCTGGGGTTCCGTGGCAAAGAGGTCGATGCCGACAACCCGGGGGTGCAGATCATTCACCGAGGCCGGTACAACAGCCTGAGCCCGCAAGAGCGACGCTGGTTGAAGCGGCGCCGGGCGGTGGAGCCGGCCATCGGGCATGTGAAGTCGGATCACCGGCTGGACCGTTGCTGGCTCATGGCCGCGCTGCGCGATGCGCTGCATGCGATTAGCAGCGAGGAGCAGCTTATGGGCGTATACCTGACTGCGAGCGTCGTCGGCTGGCCGGCGCTGGTCGACCCTGAACCGACATCCGCCGTCGTGAACTCGGCGCCCCGAAGCGGCCAGTCGTATCCGGGCGGAGGCCCCCTGCACGCCGCTCACCGCAGCCAGCGCCACCACCAGCAGCGGGTCAATCATTCACGGCGGCAGCGCGCGCAGGTGTTCGGCGAGTAGTGCGGCCAGCAGCGCCAGCAGCATCGTGCCGGGCGACACGAAAACGCTCGAGCGGCACCGGCGCACATCGCTCAGGCGGCGGCCATCGACAACGCTAATTCAGCCGTGGCTTGGGTCAACGTCCGAGGCGGCGTCGATGGCTTGTTCCAGTACCTCGAGCGCCGCCGTTGCGAAGGCGATCATGTTGCAGGCTCGGTCGTCTAGGCCGGTGCGCAGCGTTCGTTCGCGCAACACCGGGCCATCCACCGCTAGGCAGGCGTGCCCGGCCGGGTCGCCGTAGGTGTTGCCGGCCGGCCCGGCGGCACCGGTCTCGACCAGGCCCCAGGTGGCACGGAAACGCTCGCGCTGATGGCGCGCCAGCAATTGTGCGTAGGGCGGGCTCGACGAGCGCATGCCGGCGGTGTCTTCGGACGTGAGCGTGGTCAGCAGGCGGCCAGCGCGGCGCGTGTAGACGACGGCACCCCCCAGATAGTAGGCCGAGGCGCCCGCGCGCGACAGGAGCGCGGCCGAGACCAGGCCACCCGCCGATGACTCAGCCACCGCAATCGTCTCGCTTCGTGCCGCGAGCTTGTCACCCACGCGCGCACCCAGAGAGAAAAGCTTGACGATGTCCATCGGACCAGTCTAGTCCAGTGGGCGGCAAGCTAGTATTTGTGCTCGCTGATACGGAAGACGACGATTGAATTCGATGAGTTGGCGAAGGGTCGCAGGAGCATCCGCGGGTACCTGAAGAAGCCGGGGCGAAGCTTGTTGACTTGACGGTCTGACGGTCTCACGGCCTACGGTCTACGGTCTACGGGTTGACAGGTTGGCCAGCGCACCTTGGACAGGGATGCCTGGTGCGCGGCTGCGCGCCGGTCCCGGGCCAATCGTGAGTCGCCCACTTCGACCGTCGGGCGACCCGATTGACCTCGGCGCAGCCGGTTGACCCACTGTGGCCGAAGTCTGGAAGGCAGCGGCGGACAAAAACGCGCTCGCGAGTGGAGTAGAGGCGGTAGTGCGTCGCGAACTGTCGTCCACGTGTGAAAAACGAAGGACCGCAATGCATTCGATCGGGCCATCCGGCCACGAGCCCGATCAACCGGAGACCGCCGACCGAGCCCCGTAGCGGCGAGAGCGTTGCTAGCCCGAATCTCCGTCACGGGGCTTGATCACAGAGGCGAAGTCCTCGACCCTCAACCTCGTTGAGTACGTCGCCTTCGTTGGAGCCCCGACCTCATCACGAGGAAGGATCAAGGGCAGAGTCCCGGGTCAAGCCGGGATGGCCAGACGCTCACGGATGACCGCTTACCTAGTTCACGTTGCGAGAGGTCACGTGCGCGGCTTGGCGCACGTTCGGGTCCTGGCTGATCTCGCCGGCCGGGAGCAGTTCGCCGGCGGCGCTCGCGCGCCGCGTTTCGGCTTTTACGGCAGCCCGCGTGAGGGTCGGGGTCGTTGCCGGGGTTGGCGTCCAGCCGCGTGCAAGTTCCGCCTCGCCGGCCGGTTCGAGTTGCCCCGCATCGCGCGCCGCGATGATTTCACGCTGCACCTGTTCGCGGGTGACCGTGGATGCGGTGAGCACCGGTGCGGATTGGAAATCGGCGGCATCCCCCGCGGGACGCAACTCGCTGGCGGCTCGGGCGGCGATGACCGACTGCACGACCTGCGCCCGCGTCAGGGGCGCCGAATCGGCAAGCGCTTCCGCGGCGAACGCACCGGCGGCAGCGAGGGACAAGGCACTGAGCACGGCCAAATGTTTGATTTGCATGATGCTTCTCCTGCGTAGAGCGATTGATAGGGCGGGTACGGGTTCAAGACTAGCGAGCGGCCCCCAACAATCGACCAACGCGACGATTACATCGCTGCAATGCACCAAGGCAGACAGCGAGGAGCCGAGTCACCGCTTCGCGCCGAATGCCACGTTTGCGGATGTGCGACTCGAGCCCTACGACGCGCTGGTGATCCCGGGCGGCCGCGCGCCGGAATATCTTCGATGTGCAGTCGACCGTCTCGGACGGCAGTCCTCAACCCACCGGTTGTGAACGTGCCGACGAACACGGCCTTTTTCGCGTTCTGGCTGATGTTGATGAAGCCGCCTGCGCCGGCCAGTCGGGAACCGAAGCGACTGACGTTCACGTTGCCTTCGCGGTCGGCCTGCGCCAGGCCGAGGAATGCGATGTCGAGACCGCCCCCGTCATAGAAGTCGAACTGATACGGCTGGTCGATGATGGCCTGCGGATTGATCGCGGCACCGAAGTCCATCCCACGAGCACGCCGGGCAACTTGACCTGGCGCGGGTTCAGCCCGCCTCGTTCCGCGACACGCTCCACCTGTGCGATGACAATGCCACCATTGTTGTGTGCTGCAGTGGCAATCGACAATGCCTCGAGGGTTAGTGCTTCGCGCTCCATCGTCACGTTGCCGTCGGGATCAGCTGTTGTCGCCCCGACAATGGCGACGTTGACGGGAAAGGTTTTGTAGATCAGTGCCTCTTCGCGGTTGATCTCGATCAGGCTGACCATCGGGTCGGTTGTGCGCTCATTGATACGCCCGCCGCCCAGGCGCGGGTCGACGAATGTGCCCAGGCCGACCCGGCTCAGGTGTCCCGGCCGCCCCCCTTCGATGTCGCAGAACAGACACGAGATGACACCCTGTGGCAGGTTGTAGGCTTCGATGCGGCCGGCAACCGCCAGTGCGCCTAGCTTGGGGACCAGCCCCCAATGGCCACCGATGACGCGCTTCACCAAGCCTTCATGCGTCAGATGATTGAGCCCCTTCAGGGCGCCGTCGCCTGGGCGCCCGCGTAGACGAGCGTCAAGTTGCGAGGTGTGTTTGTCGCGACAAAGCGCTCCTCGAGCGCGATAGCGATTTCTTCAGCGAAGCCCATGCCGACGAAACCGGAGGTGGCCACCGTGTCGCCGTCGAGGATCAGAGCGACCGCCTCGCCGGCGGTGACGATCTTGCCCTGGTCAGGCTGGCCGGGCGAACGGGAAACTAGCGGGTTCATGGCGGGCATCACCGCGCAGTCCAGCCACCTTCGATGGGCAAAGAGGCACCAGTAATCGAGGCTGCGGCATCGGAACACAAGAAGACCACCAGTGCGCCGAGATGTTCCAGCTCGACGAAACGCCTGTTCGGCTGCGGCGCGAGGATGATGTCGCGAACGACCTTCTCTTCGCTGATACCGTGCGCCTTAGCCTGGTCCTTGATCTGGCCTTCGACCAATGGCGTCTTGACGAAGCCGGGGCAGACAGCGTTGCAGGTGATTGCGGTCTCGGCAACTTCGAGTGCGACAGTCTTGGTCAGCCCGAGCGCGCCGTGCTTGGCTGCCACGTACGCGGACTTGAATGGCGACGCAACGAGGCCATGCGCCGATGCAATGTTGACGATGCGGCCGCGGTTGCATCGCTTCATGCCCGGCAACGCCGCACGAATGGTGCGGAAGTTCGATGTCAGGTCGATCGCCAGGATCTATTCCCATTTGGCATCCGCAAGCTCATCGACCGGCGCCACGAACTGGATGCCGGCGTTGTTGACGAGGATGTCGACCGCACCGAAGCGGGTCTCTGGATCGGCGATCATCTGTGCAATCTGGTCCGCTTGGGTCATGTCGGCAGCCGAGTAGCCGACCTGCACACCAGTCTCAACGGCCAGACCAGCGCGAAGGCTTTCGATCTGCACGGCGTCGCCGAAGCCGTTGAGCATGACGTTCGCACCGGCGCGGGCAAGCGCTTGAGCGATCGCCAAACCGATCCCGCTGGTCGATCCGGTGACGACCGCAGAGCGTCCGTTGAGCATCGTGACTTCTCCTGATGTCCTTGTTAGAAATTCGCAGACAAAGTGTCTCGACGCCGGTAGGGATCTCGACCGTCGGGGCTTGGCCCAGGCTCGTCTGTCGGGCGTGCTGCGAACGCGGGTGCCTTCACCGCAACAGGACCTGCACCCGAAGCGTCCGTCAGTTCGCTGCCGTGGCTTGGCACCTGAGCCACACCCAGACGATCACCACTTGCCTGCGTTGGAAGCAGGTCGAGATCCCCTGACTTGGTCCGGAAGTCTCGCAGGCACTGGAGAAGCAAGGTCATGATCGACTCCGTTCGAGGATGAAGCCACCCCTTTCGGGAAAAGCTCGGCAAGGTGGCGAGCGTCGACGCGTCGAACAGGTTGAGCACCGGCATTTCTTCGCCACCGCCGAGCGACCGTCATTGACCTGCAATGAACAGGGCAGGAGAAGGGCAGTCCTCGGTGTGCCGTGCCTCGAGCACGATGTCGCCGAGGAAATGTCCATACAATGGAAAGTACTGTGGGTTCGAGTTCGCATAGAGATTCTCTCCGCGTGGCTTGACCGTATCATCGGATTTCCGTTGAATGAACATGGGCAAAAAAACTGCAGAAGTCGTCGATGCGTCGATCAAGAGTCCCGTGGGCAAAGCCATCGCTTTGCTCAGGGTGCTAGCCGTCCATGGACGTCGCGGATCCGCTCTAACTGAATTGGCGGCCGAGACGCAAATGCCTCACCCGACGGTGCACCGGTTGATGCATCAGCTTGTGGGAGAACGGCTCGTCGTGCGGGACGACGACACGCGCCGCTATCGCCTGGGAGCGCTGACGTTCGAATTGGGTGTGGCCGCGGCGCAGCTGTTTGACATTCGGGCTCACTGCCGTACTGCGTTGGAACGACTTGCCGGTGAGTGTGGGGACACCGCCTATCTCGTATTGCGAAGCGGCATTGAAGCCGTTTGCCTGGATCGCGTGGAAGGCCCGGCGCCGATTCGCGTCGTCAATCTCGAGATCGGGAGTCGCCGGCTGTTGGGAGTCGGCGCAGGTGGCCTGGCCATTCTTGCCGCACTGCGGGAGGCGGACCGCAGTCAGCTGCTGCTGAGTTTGCATCCGCGGCTTGCTGAGGAATACAAGTTGCCGATCACTTTGGTGAACCGATCCATCACCGAAGCGAGACAGGCGGGCTTCTCACTGATTCGCAATCGCGTCACCTTGGGCACGACGGCCTTGGGCCGACACATCTGCGACTCGTTGGGCAATCCGATTGCCGCCGTGAGCATTGCCGCCATCAACGACCGTATGGATTCGCGGCGAACCGCCGAAGCCGCGCGGCACGTTCGGCGGGCGGCTCAAGAAATGGAAAAGATGCTTCGAGGGCAACAAACCATCCGGTAATGACGTCCAAACAGGCAGCGCCGATGTTGTCGATTTGGTTCTGTCGATGCGGGGTAATTGCACCGGCCGCAGGGTACGCGAGTTGGAGATTGCGGTCGGGCTTGGGCCTTGCGGATGAGGCTCCTCTTGAATCCTGTCACTTTTCGCGGCCCGGGCTCACCGCGAGCGATTGTGAGATCCAATGCTGGAAGGCCGCCATCTGCCGACTCACGAAATCGCGCGTCAGCACGTCCGTGCAGCGCCCGCGCGCGTCGAATTTCGTGGCCGCATGGCCGATGAAGACCTCGGGCTTCCCCAGGACCGTCGCGTCCAGGAACAGCAGGACCTTGCGCAATTCGTACTGCACCCGCGCGCCGCCCAGCGGCCCGGTCGCCGCCGACAGCACTGCCACCGGTTTTCGCTGAAATGGCTGGTCGTCCACGCGCGACAGCCAATCGAGCGTGTTCTTCAGCATCCCCGGGATCGAGAAGTTGTACTCCGGCGTTGCGATCAATACGGCGTCGGCCTTTCGGATCCGCTTGCAGAGCAATGCGACGACAGCCGGTACACCTTGCGCGAAGGTGTCGGCATCGAACGGCGGGACCTCTCGCCAGTCGAGCACTTGCATGGCCATCGTTGTGGGCATGCATTCACCTGCAAGCCTCAGCGCCATGCCGTTGAATGAGGCACTCCTCAAGCTCCCGCACAGGCCGACCACGTCGATTTCAGCGTTGTCGCTCATGCGGGCTGGATCGCCGCCTTGGCCACGACGGAGCTCCAGCGTTCGATTTCTCGCTTGACCATGTGGGCCCGCGCCGGCGACGACGGGGCCGGCTCGCTGCCGAGACTGAGCAGCGAGGCCTTGATGGCCGGATCCTCGGCTGCCGTTGTCACGACCTTGTTGAGCAGGTCGACGATGTCTTTCCCGCCACAGCCATCAGGTCTTGCAGGTTCCCGGCGGGATGCTCCGAACGCACGGCGATCACGAAGGGAAAGCTCGTCACCGTGGAGATGAACGAGAAATCCCGGATCGCGTCGAAAGGCAATGACCTCCGGAGCGCGGCCGACACCGTGTGGGCACCGGTCAGCATGACGAGGTTGTAGCCGTCAGGCTTCGACTTGGCCACATAGTCGCTGGCGAAGGTGCCCCCTGCGCCGCTCTTGATGTCGACCACCACGGGTTGCTTGAGGCCTTCCTTCATCTTTTGTGCGAAGAGGCGCGACACCACATCGGCATTGCCGCCCGCGCCGAAGCCATGCGTGAGCTGGATGAGGCGCGACGGATACCTGTCCTGCGCCAGGGTCGCTGGCGCCAGCACGCATCCGGCTGCACCCACCATGAAGCTGCGTCTGCCGATCTGAATCATGTGCGTCTCCGATCTGATGCCTTATCGCGCGCCTGGCCGGAAGCCCTGCCAGACCATGTCGTAGGCGACCTGCAGGTTCCCAGCGGCCAGGGCTTGGGCGGTCGGCCTGAACACATGCCGGCTTTCGAACATGAAGGCCAGCGTGTCCTGGATCCGGTGCGGGGCAAGCTCCGCGGAACTCGCCTTCTCGAACGTCGCCGCATCCGGACCGTGCGGCAGCATGCAGTTGTGCAGGCTCATGCCGCCGGGCACGAAACCTTCGGCCTTGGCGTCGTAGACACCGCGGACGAGCCCCATCAGTTCGCTCATGACGTTGCGATGAAACCAGGGCGGACGGAAGGTGTCCTCCGCCACCAACCAGCGCGGCGGGAAGATCACGAAGTCGCAGTTCGCGACGCCCGGCGTGTCGGTCCCCGACGTGAGGACGGTGTAGATCGACGGATCAGGATGATCAAAGCTGATGGTGCCGATCGCCATGAATCGCGCCAGGTCGTATTTGCAGGGCGTGAGGTTGCCGTGCCATGCGACGACGTCAAGTGGCGAGTGCGGCTGGCCACCCTCCCAGAGATGGCCGAGGAACTTGTTGACGATGCGCACCGTGCCGACGTCGGTCTCGAAGGCCGCCACCGGCGCGAGAAAGTCCCTGGCATTGGCGAGCCCGTTCGAGCCGATAGGCCCGAGCTCCGGCAGGCGGAATGGCGCGCCGTAGTTCTCGCAGACATAACCACGCGCCTCGGCGCCGGGCAGTTCGATCCTGAAGCGCATGCCGCGGGGCACGAGCGCGATCTCGCCTGGCTGCACATGCAGCCGCCCGAGTTCCGTGTGCAGCAGCAGGGCGCCTGCCTGTGGAACGATCAGGAACTCGCCGTCGGAGTTGACGAAGTAGCGCCTTTGCATCGAACGATTGGCCACATAGACATGCACCGCGCAGCCGGTCTGCGCATGGACGTCACCGTTGCCCGCGATGGTCACCATGCCGTCGACGAAATCGGCGGGGCCATCGGCCATCGGCCAGGGGTCCCAGCGCAGACGGTTCGCCGGCGTCTCCGTCTCGTTGAAGGGGCCGCTGCGCCAGCGCCGGTCGTCGATACGGGCAAAGGCTTCGTGCATCGCGCTCGGCTGGATGCGGTACATCCACGTCCTGCGGTTCTGTTCGCGCGGTGCGGTGAAGGCGGCGCCGGACAACAGCTCGGCATACAGGCCCATGGGCGCCTGCTGCGGCGAGTTGCGCCCGACCGGCAGGGCGCCCGGACGGGCTTCGCTGACGAACTGGTTGCCGAAGCCGCTTTGGTAGGCAATGGAGGAAAAGTCTTCGCGCGCCATCGGGATGTCTCCTTGCGTTGTGCGGATCACGGCTGCCATTGCGGCGTGAAGAAACTGGCCGGGACGAGGATGCGCGACTCCTGGCTCTGCAGGAGCGGCAGCATCTTGGCAACGTAGGCCTTGAAGCTGGTGTCCGCCATCAGCGCATGGCGCCGCTGCATGCGTTCGTTCATGTCCTCGTAGGCCCACAGGTGAACGATCTGGCTGAGCGCACCGGTCTCCGACCGGTAGTAGCCGACCATCCGGCCGAGGATGCGCTTCTGTATCTCCAGTCCCTCGGCTTCATAGAGTGCGAGGTAGTCCCACCATTTGCCGGGATGGGTCGTGTAGGTTCTTTGTTCGACGATCATGACTGCCTCCGTTCGGTGAATCAGGCCCGTGCCGGAAGCACGGTCGCGCTGCATTGCCCGAAGCCGATGCCCGCGTGGCCTGGCGCTTCGCAGCGGCCGGTGAGGATGACCTCGTCGCCGTCGGCCAGGAAGGTGCGCTGCTCACCGCCGGGCAGCGTCAGCGGCCGGCTGCCGCCCGCGGTGATCTCGAGCAGGCTGCCGAGGGCGTCGGCGCCGTCGCCCGAAACGGTGCCGGATCCCAACAGGTCGCCGCTGTCGAGCGCACTGCCATTGCTCGTGTGGTGCGCGAGCATCTGGGCGACGGTCCAGTAGAGAAGCTCGGTACCCGATCCCGACAGGCGCTGGGGTGGCAGGCCGGCCGCGGCCATCCGTTCGCTGCGCAGATGGGCCTCGAGCGTGATGCGAAGTGCTCCGTGGCGCTGGTCGATGTCGTCCCACAGGTAGGGCAATGGCGCTGGATCACCCGCGGACCTGGCAGCGGCTGGTGAGCGAAAGGGCGCAAGGGCCTCGGCTGTGACGACCCAGGGCGATACCGTCGTGGCGAAGCTCTTCGCGAGGAACGGACCCAGCGGCTGGTATTCCCAGGCCTGGATGTCGCGCGCCGACCAGTCGTTGAGCAGTGAGAAGCCGAATACGTGCTGCCATGCGTCGCCAACCGCGATCGGCAGGCCCGGTCGGGACGGACAGCCGACATAGACGCCAAGCTCGACTTCGTAGTCGAGTCTTTGCGCCGGGGCAAAGCGCGGCTGCGCGTCGTCCGCCCCCTTTAACTGGCCGAATGGCCGCTGCACCGGTATGCCGCCGACCCGCACGCTGTTGGCGCGGCCGTTGTAGGCGATGGGCACGTGCTTGTAGTTGGGAAGCAGCGGCATGTCCGGGCGGAACAGCCGGCCGGCATTCGTGGCGTGATGAATCGACGCGAAGAAGTCGGTGAAGCCGCCCACCTTGACCGGCATCAGGAGTTGCACCTCTTCCAGGCCGAACAGCGCGCCGCCGACGGCGTCCCGGCTCGCCTGCGAATCGGTGCGTTCGGCCAGCAAACGCGACAGCCCTGCGCGCAAGGCCGAGGCGGCGGGTGGGCCGAGCGCCATCAGGTCGTTCAGCGTGGGAGCGCGGCAGGCGATTGCGGCCGCGCTCGCGAGTCCGTCCAGATGTTCGGCACAGGCGCCGACATCGAGGATGCTCATGCCGATGCCCACACCGCAGCGCGGCCGTTCGTCGCCATGGCGCGGACGGAACACGGCGAAGGGCAGGTTCTGGATCGGGAAGTCGGCGCCGACCTTATTGGCCGAGGCGACCCAGCTGCGCAGGTCGGGGGCGTGGGTGGCATTCAGCGTGGCGTTCACAGGGTGTGCCCTCCGTCGATCACGATGCGCGTGCCGGTGGCGGTCCGCAAGTGCGTCACGCAGGCGAGCACGGAGAGCGCCACGTCTTCGGGCGTGACCACGCGCCCCAGCGGCGTGGCAACAGCCTTGTGCTCCAACTCCTCGCGCTTGCGTCCCTGGATGAATTCGGTGTCGACCGAGGCCGGCGACACACTGAGAAAGCGCACCCCGGGGCCGAAGGCGCGGGCCAGCGACATCGTCATCGTGTCCAGTGCGGCCTTGGCCGCGCAATACGCGATGTTGCTTCCCAGGCCGGTGAAGGCCGACACGGACGACACGTTCACCACGGTGGCAGACCCTGCGGCGCGCAACAGCGGCAGCAAGGCACGGATGATCGAGAACGGCCCGCCGCTGTTGGCCCGCAGGATCTCGTTGAAGAGTTCGGGCGTCAGGGCGTCCAGGTCGGCATGCGGAATGCGCTGGGTGAAACCGGCCGAGTTCACGAGGATGTCGATGCGGCCGAACGCAGCCTGCAACGATGCCGCGAGCGCTGCATGGGCGCCGCTGTCGACCAGCGGAATCTGCAGAGTGTGGTGTCCCTCGCCGGGAAGCTGACTGCGCAGCAGCTCGGCACGTTGTTCGCCCTGGTTGAAGCCGATGACCACCGCCGCACCCGAAGCTGCCAGCAGTCGGACGGTGGCCGCACCGATGCCACTGCTGCCGCCGGTGACGACGGCGACCTTGCCGTTCAGCGCATTGCATGCGCCAGCCTGTAAATGAGTCATGAGGGTTCGCTGCAGAAGTGAAGAGGTCAGGCGTAGCGGACCAGCACCGACTTGGTTTCAAGGAAGGACTCGAACGACTCCTCGCCGAGGTCGCGTCCGTAGCCTGACGCACGCCGACCGCCTTCCGGCAGGCCCGGCCACGGCATCGGTTCGGTGTTGACGGCCACTTTGCCGGAGCGGACGCGCGGGACGACCGAGTGCATGGTGCTCAGGTCGCGCGTCCACAGGCAGGCCGAAAGACCGTAGGGCGTGTCGTTGGCCATCTGCACGGCCTCGTCCACGCCGTCGAACGGCGTGACCGTGATGACCGGGCCGAACAGTTCCTCGCGCACGATGGCCGCGGTCTGGTCTGCCACTGCCACCACACTGGGGCGGACGTAGAAGCCCGCGGCATCGATGCGCGGCGTGGCGGTCAGCAGCTCTGCGCCGGCCCGCTGGGCAGCGTCAAGGTGCATCAACACATGCTGCTGCTGGCGGGCATTGACCAGCGGCCCGAGCTCGGTGTCCGGCGCCAGGCCGGCACCGACCCGCATCGCGTCGGCATGGCGTGCCAGGCGGTCGACCGCTTCGTCGTGGATCTGCCGATCCACGTACAGCCGCGAGCCCGCCACGCACACCTGTCCGGAATTGAGGAAGATGCTGTCGGCAATGCCGGGAATGGCCTGGTCCAGATCGGCGTCGGCAAACAGTATCTGCGGCGACTTTCCGCCCAACTCGAGCGTGGCCTTGGTGACATTGCGGGCGGCTGCGAGCGCCACTTGCGTACCGGTCCTGGTCGACCCAGTGAAGGTGATTTTGTCGAGTCCCGGATGCGCCGCGAGCGCTGCGCCGGCCTCGAGGCCGGTGCCGGTGACCACGTTGACGACACCGGCGGGAAAGCCCGCTTCGCGGATGAGCCCCGCCAGGTACAGCACGCTCAGCGAAGCCTCTTCCGATGGCTTGAGCACCACCGTGCAGCCGGCCGCGAGCGCCGGTGCGAGCTTCCACACCGACATCATCAGCGGCACGTTCCACGGGATGATCGCGCCGACGACGCCCAGCGCTTCCTTCTGCGTGTAGCCGAAGAACGCCGAGTCCGGAATCGGCACGCCGACCTCGACGGTGCGGCCGTGTGCGCGACTCGCGAGCCCGGCCATGTAGCGCAGTACGCCGATCGCGCCACCGACGTTCAGATCGCGCGCCATCCAGATCGGCATGCCGACGTCGAGTACTTCCAGTTCGGCCAGCGTCTGGCGGTCGCGTTCGATCAGGTCGGCCAGACGGCGCAGCAGAGCTTCCCTATCGGCGCCGTGCATGCGCGGCCACGGGCCCGTTTCGAAGGCGCTGCGTGCCGCGCGCACGGCAGCATCGATGTGGTCCGCGTCAGCGGCGGCGATGCGCGCGACCGGCGTCGCGCTGCTCGGGTCCACGGCCGGCAGACTGTTCGCAGTGCTTTGCCACTCACCGCCGATGAAGACGCGCGGTGGCTGTTCAAGCGTCGTGCGGGTGGCTGCGCTCAACAGGCTCAGGTTGTTCTGAAGCATGTTCATGCCCTCTCGGATTGGATGAAGTGGGCCGCCCGCTCGGCGATCATGATCGTGCCGGCGTTCGTGTTGCCGCGGGGGATGGCCGGCATGACCGACACGTCGGCCACGCGCAGGCCTTGCAGGCCGTGCACGCGCAATTGCGGATCGACCACGGCCATGGCATCGATCCCCATCTTGCAGGTTCCACCAGGGTGGTAGACGGTCTTGGCATAGTGGCGCACGCGGGCGTCGATGACGGCGTCGTCATCGCCGGCGAACTGGGGCAAGGGCTCGATCTCCTGGCTTACCAGCGCGGCGAGCGAAGGTGCGGCCAGAATCCGACGCGCCAGCCGGACGCCATCGCGCAGCACGCGCACGTCGTCCTCATCCGCCAGGGCACCGGCATCAAGCCATGGCAGGTCAAGCGGATCGTTGCTGCGCAGTCGCAATTCGCCGCGCGACTTCGGTGCCAGCAGGCAGGGGTTCAGCGTGATGCCGTGCACCATCGGCGGCGCGCGATCCACGTCGCCGACCAGCACCGGCAGCACATGGAACTGCACGTCGGCGCGCCCATCGCCGTCTGTGTCGAAGAAGCCACCCGACTCGATCACGTTCGAGGTCATCAGGCCGCTCTTGAAGAAGACCCACTGGGCACCGTGCTGCAGGGCCGTCAGGCCGCGGTCGTGCCCGAACAAACTGATCGGCTCGCGCGTCTGGCCATACACCGGTACTTCCAGGTGGTCCTGGTAGTTGCGGCCGACGCCGGCCAGATCCTTCACCCGCGGCACCCCGACCGCCTGCAACTGCGCGGCGGGTCCGACGCCCGATTGCAGCAGGATCTTGGCGCTGCCCAAGCCACCCGCGCAGAGGATCACTTCGCGCTTCGCCCGAAATGCGACCTTGGCGTGATGCCCCTTGCTCTGCAGGCACTCGATGCCGCTGGCGCGAGTGCCTTCGAACTGCACCCGTGCTGCCGTCAGATCGGTACGCACCTCGAGGTTAGGGCGTCCCATCGCGGGCCGCAGGTAGAAGCGCGCCGTGTTGCCGCGCTCACCGGCGAAGGATGTGATCTGGTAGAACCCGGCGCCGAGTTGCGACGTGCCGTTGAAGTCGTGGTTGAACGGCAGGCCGATTTCTTGCGCGGAACGCACGAACGCCGCATTGAGCGCATGGCGGTAAGGCGTGTCGATGACCTTGAGCGGGCCGGCGGCGCCGTGGAGTGCATCGGACAGACGCTGGTTGCCCTCGGACTTGCGGAACCAGGGCAACACGTCCTCGTAGCCCCAGCCTTGGCAGCCGCCATCGCGCCAGTCGTCGTAGTCCTGGCGATCGCCGCGGATGTAGATCATGCCGTTCATGGAGCCGCTGCCGCCCAGTGTGCGGCCCTGCGGAACGAAAGCGGTGCGTCCACCCAGGCCGGCCTGCGGTTCGGATTGGTACTTCCACATGCGTTGCGTGCCGAACACGCGGCTGAAGCCGGCCGGCATGCGGATGAAGATACTGTTGTCCCGGGCGCCGGCCTCGATCAGCAGTACACGTTGCGTGGGGTCGGCGGACAGGCGGTTGGCCAGGACGCAGCCGGCAGAACCGCCGCCTACCACGATGTAGTCATAGTCTTGCGACGTATTCACTGAAGAGTCTCCGCACTGTTGTGGAATGAATCGTCTGGCCGAACGCGGCCGCGTTCGATGGCAAAGCGCCGGTCGCACAGGCCTTCGAGGTTGG
>JBDUAG010000209.1:0-6631 GCA_040004785.1 Burkholderiales bacterium
AAACCTTCATGGCCGCGCCCTTCAACCCGCCGGCCGACGGCATCGCGCTCGACGGGCTCGAGCGCGGCTGGGCCCACATCGAGCGGGCCACGCGCGACGGGCAGGATCGCGATGCGCGCCTGAACATGATGAGCACGTCGGTGCAGGGCGCGATGGCGTTTCAGAAGGGCCTGGGCGCGGTGCATTCGTTGTCGCACAGCCTGGGCGGCGCCAATCCGCGGCTGCACCACGGCACGCTGAACGCGATGTTCCTGCCGGCGGTGGTGCGCTTCAACGCGAGCGCGCCGACGGTGATCCGCGACAAGCGGCTGGCCCGCATGGCGCACGCGATGGGGCTGGCCAGCGGCGGCGACATCCCGGATGCGATCCGCGACATGAACGCGCGCCTCGGCCTGCCCACGGGGCTGGCCGCGATGGGCGTCGAGCGCGCGCTGTTCGACCGCATCGTGAGTGGCGCGCTGGCCGACCATTGCCACAAGACCAACCCGCGCATCGCCACCGGCGACGAGTACCGCGAGCTGCTCGAAGCCTCGCTCTGACGCCGCCGCGCGGCTCGCGCTACAGCGTCTCCGACGCGTCGAAGTCGAGTTCGACCCGCGCGCCGTTCGGGTCGTGGCAGAACAGCTGCCAGGTGCCGGCGCCGGCCTGCTGGCGCAGGTCGTACTTCGTGCCGCTGCGATCGAAGCGTGCCTTCACCGCGCGCAGGTCTTGCGCCGTGAACGCCATGTGGTCGATGACGCCGGCGCGCGCCGCAGGCAGCGGCCGGGCGAAGACCACGTGCAGCACGGCCAACGGGCCGCCGGCGTAGAGCCACGCGCCGGGGAAGCCGAGGTCGGGCCGGTGGCCGACCGTCAGGCCGAGCAGGTCGACATAGAACGCGAGTGTCTTGTGCTCGTCTTCGGCGATCACGGTGAAGTGGTTCATGCCAACGATCATGTCGGTCTCCTCAAACGGTCGGGGTCGGCGCGGTGCCGTTGGGAGAATAGCGCGCGTTGCCCTCGCATCACTGAAAGGACGCCGTGCCTCGCCCGACACCCGCCTGGTTCGACACGCAGTACAACAACCGCGCGCGCATCCCGGAGCATCCGGCGATCCTGCGGCACTGGCACGACGCCTCGGTGCAGGCGCGCGCGCGTCACGCCGACATGCGTGAACTGGCTTACGGCACGGACGCGAGCGAGCGCCTCGACCTGTTTCCGGCCGCGGGCATCACGAGCGGCGCGCCGGTGCTGGTCTACCTGCACGGCGGCTACTGGCGCGCGCTCGACAAGCGCGACCAGAGCTTCATCGCGCCAGCGTTCGTCGATGCCGGCGCGATGGTGGTGGTGCCGAACTACGCGCTGTGCCCGGCGGTCAGCATCGAGCAGATCGTGATGCAGATGGTTCAGGCACTGGTGTGGGTGCATCGCCATGCGGCCGAGCATGGCGGCGACCCGGCGCGCATCGTCGTGGCCGGTCACTCCGCCGGCGGCCACCTGGCGGCGATGCTGCTGGCCTGCGACTGGCGCACGGTGGCACCAGATCTGCCGCCGGATCTGGTGAAGGCGGCGCTCTCGGTCTCGGGCCTGTACGCGCTCGAACCGCTGCGCCACACGCCGTTCCTCGCGCCCGAGCTGAAGCTCACCAACGCGTCGGCGCGGCGCCTCAGCCCCGCGCTGATGCCCGCACCGCGCGGCACGCTGGTGGCCGTCGTCGGGGCCGACGAGAGCGAAGAGTTCCTGCGCCAGACGGATCTGATCGAGAAGGTCTGGGGGCCACGCACGGTGATCGCTGCCGAGCGCGTTGCGCAGCGCCACCACATGAACGTGTTGCACGAACTCGCCGACCCGCTCTCCCGAACCCACCGATGGGGTCTGCAGCTGCTGGGCTTGCGGCCGCTAGGGCAGGCCGAGAGCCGCGCGAATCGGCTCACAATCGGCTCATGACAGTCACCCGCCGCGTCAGCGTGATCCTGCCCGACGACCGCTGGTGCAGCGCGCGCGAGAACGCCTTCAAGTGGGCCATCGTCGAGCGCATCGAGGCGCTCGGCCTGGTGGCCGAGATCTTTCACGATCCGCGCGGCACCGCGAGCCTGTGCGCGCCGATGGCCTGGTCGGCGGCGAATGCCGACTTCATCAGCCGCCGCTGCGTCGGCGCCGCGCTGATCGGGTTGCCGCGCTGGCGCTTCCAGTCCGAGCGCGGCGCCGTCAACCTGCCGACCGAGTTCAGCCACTTCGAGGGCGCGCTGGCCTGGCAGCTCAAGTTGCCGCTGCTGGTGCTGGCGCAGAGCGACGTGATGCGGCGCGTCGTGTTCGACAACGGATTTCACGGCCGGATCGGCGAGTTCCCGCCCGATGCGGGTGTCGAGTGGCTGGAGACGCGGGATTTCACGACGCCGTTCACCGTCTGGCAGCGCGAACTCGCCGACCGGCGCGATGTGTTCCTGGGCTACTGCGGCGCCTCCACGGCCACGGCGAAGGCGATCAAGCGCTTCCTTGGCGAGCAGGGCGTGACGGTGCTCGATTGGCAGACCGACTTCCCGCCCGGACAGAACATCCTGCAGCAGATCGGCCGTGCGGCGGAGCGTTGCAGCGCCGGCATCTTTCTCTTCACGCGCGACGATGAACTGGCCGCTGTCGGCTCCGGCGAGGTTGCGGTGCCGCGCGACAACGTCGTCTTCGAGGCCGGCTACTTCATCCATGCCAAAGGCAAGGACCGCGTGCTCGTGGTGCGGGAGGACGGCGCGAAGATGCCGGCCGACCTCGGTGGCGACATCTTCGCGCCGCTGCCCGATCGCAACCACATCGGGCCGATCCTGGACAGCTTGCGGCGCTTTGCGGCCGCGTTGTAGCGCCGGTCGGACTCACTGCATCGTGACGCGCGCATGCCGCCCCGCGCCGGCGTTGGTGCGGATCGCGTGAATCGCCTTCTGGTAGCCGCCGCCGTTGAAGATCGCCGAGCCGGCGACCAGCGTGTCGGCGCCGGCGCTGCCGATGCGCTCGGCGTTGTCGGCCTTCACGCCGCCATCCACTTCGAGCCAGATGTCGCGCCCGCTCGACTCGATGCGCTTGCGCACGGCTTCGATCTTCGGCAGCGTGCTCTCGATGAAGCTCTGACCGCCGAAGCCGGGGTTGACCGACATCAGCAGGATCAGGTCGAGCCGGTCGATCACGTGGTCCAGGCAGTGCAGCGGCGTGGCCGGGTTCAGCACCAGCCCGGCCTTCACGCCGAACGAGTTGATCAGCTGCAGGCTGCGGTCGATGTGCTCGCTCGCCTCGGGGTGGAACGAGATGATGCCGGCGCCGGCCTGCGCGAACATCGCGATCAGGCTGTCCACCGGCTTGACCATCAGATGCACGTCGATCGGGATCGTGCCTTCGGTGCCGACGCAGTACGGCTTGATCGCCTGGCAGACCTGCGGGCCGATCGTGAGGTTGGGCACGTAGTGGTTGTCCATCACGTCGAAGTGGATCAGATCGGCGCCGGCCGCAATCACGGCGCTGACTTCGTCGCCGAGCCGCGCGAAGTCGGCGGAGAGCAGGCTGGGCGCGATGCGCACGTTGGTGGTCATGTTGCTCCGATCGAGAGCCGGTGGTCGAGGTCGTCGAAGCGCAGCCCGGCGAGGCTGGGTAGCAACAGCGAGGCGGCGGAGAAATCGGCCCCTGCCGTCCAGAAGCTCGGCGTCACCACCGTGCGCAGGTCGGCCGCGGTGGCGGCGCGCAGGCCGTTCGACGAATCCTCAAACGCGATCGCGTGTTCGGGCAACAGCCCGAGGCCACGCAGCGCGAGCCGGTAGATGTCGGGTGCCGGCTTCTTCGCACGCACCTGGTCGCCGCAGGCGATCACGCTGAACATCTCCAGCCCCCCAAGGCCGAGCGCTGATTGCAGCAGTGCGTCGATGTTGATTGGCGTGGTGGTGCTGGCGATCGCGAGCTTGCAGCCGTTGGCCAGTGCCTCGTCGAGCAGGCGCGCCACGCCATCGCGCAGCGGCACCGCGCCATCGGCGACGAACGAGCTGTAGAAGCGCGTCTTCTCGGCGTGGATGTCGGGCACCATCGTGCTCAGGCGACGGCGCTCGGCATCCGGCAGCGGCAGCGTCTCGAGGTAGGTGGCGATGCGCTCCTTGCCGCCGGTGACGTGCAGCAGTTCGCGGTACTCGTCCGGCTCCCAGACCCAGCCGAGCTGGTAGCGTTCGAACGCGAGGTTGAAGGCGACGCGATGGGCCTCCTCGGTATCGGCCAACGTGCCGTCGACGTCGAAGATGAGTGCTTCGATGCTCATCTCAGTTGCTCCACCACGCATTGCGGGACCAAGGGCGCATGAAGCGCTGTTGTAGCTTTGATGCTTGCTTACGGCCCGATGCTGCTGTTCGTGGACGTCCACTCTGCTGCGGCTTCGGCGCGTCGCGGCAAGGGCTGCCCGCTGTGCGCTCATGCGGTGGCGGTCGCCGCTGCGCGTCGACTGCACTGCGCTGCTCGGTCCGGGGTCGCGCCGCCGAACTCACTGCATTCGCTTCGCTCATTGCGTTCAAACAGCCGCGGCGAGTCAGATGACGAGGCGCGCTGGCGCGCGCCGACCCCGGCCCTGCGCTGCTCGTCGCCACCGAAATCGCGCCCAGCGGGCAGCCCTTGCCGCGAAGTCCGCGGTTCTTTGTCCCCGACGCGAAGCGCAGGCCGCTCCAGCGAAGCGCGTAACCCTGCCCGCACGCGCCTTTGCCGCTCCGACCACCGCACGCACGGCAACCGGCCAACGGCAGCACAGGCCCGAAAGGCGCCACACCGTCACAGTTCCAAATTGCTAATTTCATCTCAGGCTCCTTTCGCACTCGAAGCGAACACACGGCTGGCCAGGATGTCCTCGGCCTGCAAGGTGCACAGCTGCTCGCGCGACAGCACCGCGTCGGTGGAGAACAGGCGCGTTGCGTGGCGCAGCCGGATGCGGTCCAGCGCATTGCGGATCGAGCGCGCGTTCGCGAAGTGCGGCTGCTGCCGGCGCAGGCTCACATAGCGCGTGAAGGCCGGCGCGGCCGCGTCGTCGAAGCGGTAGTTCAGCTGCGTCAGCATCAACTGCGCGATCTGCATCAGCTCGGCCTCGCTGTAGTCGGGGAAGTCGATGTGGTGCGCGATGCGCGAGGCCATGCCCGGGTTGCTGCCGAAGAACGTGTCCATCCGGTCCTTGTAGCCGGCCAGGATCACGACCAGGTCGTCGCGGTGGTTCTCCATCACCTGCAGCAGGATCTCGATCGACTCCTGCCCGTAGTCGCGCTCGTTCTCCGGCTTGTAGAGGTAGTAGGCCTCGTCGATGAACAGCACCCCGCCCATCGCCTTCTTCACGACCTCCTTGGTCTTGGGCGCGGTGTGGCCGATGAACTGGCCGACCAGGTCGTCGCGCGTCACCGCCACCAGGTGGCCCTTGCGCACGTAGCCGAGCTGCTTCAGCACCTCGGCCATGCGCATTGCCACCGTCGTCTTGCCGGTGCCGGGGTTGCCGGTGAAGCACATGTGCAGAGACGGCTTCGTGGACTGCAGGCCTTGCTGCTCGCGCAGCTTGTCGATCAGCAGCAGCGCGGCGATGTCGCGGATGCGACCCTTCACCGGCGCCAGGCCGATCAGCTCGGCGTCGAGCTTGTCGAGCACCGCGCGCACGCCCGAGGCTTCGAGCATCTGGCTGGGGCTGGAGGTCATGGTCGCATCCATCGCCGGCGCTCAGTAACGAGCGCCTTCGGGCTCACGCTGCACCGCATAGCTTTCGATGCTGTAGCGGATCGTGCGGCCGGCTTCCTCGGTGCGCACCAGGCGGAAGCCCGGCTCCTTGCGCGGCCGGTTCACGATGAACGACAGCACCACCGATTCGGTGCCGTGCGTCGAGTCGAACGCGGTCAGCCGGATGTAGTGGTTCGGGAACGTCTGGCGGCAGCGCCTGAGCTCCAGCATCACGCCGGCCGCATCCTCGATGTCGAACATCGGGTTGCCGAACATCTCCCAGTACGTGTTGCGCGGGTGCGGGTCGTCCGTGTATTCGAGCCCGATCGCCCAGCCCCTGGCCAGGCCATAGTCGATCTGGCGGGTGATCTGCACGTCCGTGAGCTCGGGCAGGAACGAGAAGGTGCCTTGGGTGATTCGCATGGTCTGCTCCTCTCAGGCCACCGCCGCCGTCGGCACGAAGTCCGAGGTGTCGGTCGAGGCGTAGTTGAAGGTGATGTCGCCCCAGGTGTCGAGCGCGGCCTTCAGCGGCGTGCACCATTTGGCCGCGTCGCGAAGAATGTCCAGCCCCTCGTTCCTGATGTCGCGGCCCTCGTTGCGCGCCAGCACCATCGCCTCCAGCGCGACCCGGTTGGCGGTCGCGCCGGCCTGGATGCCTTGCGGGTGGCCGATCGTGCCGCCGCCGAACTGCAGCACCACGTCGTCGCCGAACAGGTCGAGCAGCTGGTGCATCTGGCCGGCGTGGATGCCGCCCGAGGCCACCGGCATGACCTTCTTCAGCGCACCCCAGTCCTGGTCGAAGAAGATGCCGCGCTGCAGATCGACCACCGTGTGGGTGTCGCGGCAGACGTTGTAGTAGCCCTGCACGGTCATCGGGTCGCCCTCGAGCTTGCCCACGGCGGTGCCGGTGTGCAGGTGGTCGACACCGGCCAGGCGCAGCCACTTGGCGA
>JBDUAG010000210.1:0-6618 GCA_040004785.1 Burkholderiales bacterium
TCATCGTCACGCAGGGCGACACCGAGCCGGCCTCGGTCGAGCAGCAGCGCCATCTGGGCAATACCGCGCCGAGTCAGTACGACCTGCGCAACCTGTTCCAGGTCAACGTCGAGGAAGGCCGCCACCTGTGGGCGATGGTCTACCTGCTGCACAAGCACTTCGGCCGCGACGGCCGCGAAGAGGCCGAGGCGCTGCTCGAGCGCCGTTCCGGCGACGCCGACAACCCGCGCATCCTCGGTGCGTTCAACGAAGAAACGCCGGACTGGCTGGCGTTCTTCATGTTCACCTACTTCACCGATCGCGACGGCAAGTTCCAGCTCAATGCGTTGGCCGAGAGCGGCTTCGACCCGCTGGCGCGCACGACCAAGTTCATGCTGACCGAAGAAGCGCACCACATGTTCGTCGGCGAGAGCGGTGTGTCGCGCGTGATCCAGCGCACCTGCGCGGTGATGAAGGAGACCGGCATCGAGGACCCGGCGGAGTTGCGCAAGCTCGGCGTTATCGACCTGCCGACGCTGCAGCGCTACCTGAACTTCCACTACAGCGTGACGATCGACCTGTTCGGCGCCGACCAGTCGAGCAACGCGGCGATCTTCTACAGCTCGGGCCTGAAGGGTCGCTACGAGGAGACCAAGCGCACCGACGACCACTTGTTGAAGGGCGACGGCTACAAGATCCTCGAGGTCAAGGACGGCATGCTGGTCGAGAAGGAAGTGCCGATGCTCAATGCGCTGAACGAGGTGCTGCGCGATGATTTCATCAAGGACTCGGCCGGCGGCGTGATGCGCTGGAACAAGGTGATCGAGAAGGCCGGGCTGGCCTTCCGCCTGACGCTGCCGCACAAGGCCTTCAACCGCCACATCGGCACCTTCGCCGGCATCCGCGTGAGCCCGGACGGCCGCGCGATCAGCGAAGCCGAATGGGCCGCGAACGTTGGCCAGTGGCTCGCGACCGAGGAAGACCGTGCGTACGTCGCATCGCTGATGGGCCGCGTCGTCGAGACCGGCAAGTATGCGAACTGGATCGCGCCCCCGGCGATCGGCATCAACAAGCAGCCGGTGGATTTCGAGTACATCCGCTTCAACTGATCTGGTACATCATCGAGTCATGGGCATCTCCGAAGTCACGCTGATCAAGCAGCACCTGATCGACCCCGAGGTCTGCATCCGCTGCAACACCTGCGAAGAGACCTGCCCGGTCGATGCGATCACGCACGACGACCGCAACTACGTCGTCAACGCCGAAGTCTGCAACGCTTGCGGGGCGTGCCTGAGCCCGTGTCCGACCGGCAGCATCGACCATTGGCGCGTGGTGCCGCGCGACAAGGTGTTCACGCTGGTCGAGCAGTTCGGCTGGGACGAATTGCCGACGATCGAACAGGCCGGCGCGACCACCGCCGACGATTCGCTCGCGACGCTGGTCGGTGGCGACGACGCGCCGACACAGGTCAACGCCGCGGTGTCGCCGTCGTCGACGAAGCCACCGCATTCCGCCGCCGCACCGCAGACCAACCTGCACGGCGTGAAGAACCCGATCGCCGCCACGGTTGCGGGCAATCTGAAGCTGACGGGCGTGGGCGCGAGTGGCGACGTGCGCCACATCGTGCTCGACTTCGGCTCGCTGCCGTTCCCGGTGCTCGAAGGCCAGTCGCTCGGCATCATCGCGCCGGGTGTGGATGCGCACGGCCGGCCGCACCACCCGCGCATGTATTCGGTGGCGAGCCCGCGGACCGGCGAGCGCGAGGGCTACAACAACCTCTCGCTGACGGTGAAGCGCGTCACCGAAAGCGATGCCGGCGAGCCGATTCCCGGTGTGTGCTCGAACTACGTCTGTGATCTGCAGAAGGGCGACACGGTGCAGGTCACCGGCCCGTTCGGCACGAGCTTCCTGATGCCCAACCACGCCGGCTCGAACCTGCTGATGGTCTGCACCGGCACCGGCTCCGCGCCGATGCGCGCGATGACCGAACACCGCCGCCGCCAGCGTGCGGCGGGCCAGCCGCTGCCCGGCCGGCTGATGCTGTTCTTCGGCGCGCGCCGCCCGGAGGAGCTGCCGTACTTCGGGCCGCTGACCAAGCTGCCGGCCGACTTCATCGACACGCACCTTGCGTTCTCACGCGTGCCCGACCAGCCGCGCACGTATGTGCAGGACCGCATGCGCGAGCGCGCCGCCGACGTCGCCAAGCTGCTGCGCGGCGACACCTTCGTCTACCTGTGCGGCCTCAAGGGCATGGAGACCGGTGTGCTGGAGGCCTTGCGCGAAGCCTGCGCAGGCGCCGGCCTCGACTGGCCCGCGCTCCACCAGCGGCTGGTGGACGAGGGCCGCTTCCACGTCGAAACGTACTAGCGCGCCGATCGCTTTCTACGGCGAGACGTTCGCGACATACGCGCTGACCGACGGCGAGTAGCTGCCAGCTGCCGTCGTCACCGTGCTCTGGATCTGCGCGACGTGGCTGCCGGCGGCGGTCGGGTTGCCGGACACGACACCGGTCGTGGCGTTCAGCGTGATGCCGGGCGGTAGCGCGCCGCTCGCGAGCTGATAGGACCAGGTCGCGCCGCTGGGCGGCGGCGTCCAGCCGGTGACTTGCGGCGCATCGGAGACGGCCTGACCCAGTGCCAACGCGGGCGACGTGTGCACGGCGTAGGCGACGGTCGGGCCCCTGACCGTGATCGAGCTCGAGCTGCCGACACTGCCTTCCGCTTGCTCGGCGGTGATCACGAAGCTGAAGCTGTAGAAGCCCGCGGTCGTCGGCGTGCCGGTGATCGTGCAATCGTCGGTCAGGCGCATGCCCGGCGCCATCTGGCCGGAAGTCAGGCCGCAGTGCGCATCGTGGTCGTCGAAGCCATCGAGGATCGGCTGCACGGTGGTCGGGCTGAAGAGGTTCAGCGGCGTCGACGGGTAGCGGACGGAGATTTCCAGCGTGTCTTGGCCGACGCCGCCGCAACCGGCGACGAGTGTTGCGACGCAGGCCAGCGCCAGGGTTCGAGAGGAGCGATTCATGAGTGCCCGGGTTGTTGTTGTGCGGGCAAAGTCTAGGCGGCCGCCCGCTGGCGCCGCCGGCGCCGAACCAACGAATTCCACCCGAGCGTGAACTGCGACGCGGCCGCGCCTAAGAACCGAGTTTGAGCAGCCGCTTCGCGTTCTCCTTCAGGATCAGCGGCCGCACGTCGTCCTTGAAGCCGGCCTCGGCGAAGTCTTTCATCCAGCGGTCGGGGGTGATCAGCGGGTAGTCGCTGCCGAACAGGATGCGGTCCTTCAGCTGCGTGTTCGCGTACTGCACGAGCTGCGGCGGAAAGTACTTCGGGCTCCAGCCCGAGAGATCGATCCAGATGTTCGGCTTGTGCACCGCCAGCGAGAGCGCCTCGTCCTGCCACGGCCAGCTCGGGTGCGCGATGACGATGTCGATGTCCGGGAAATCGATCGCCACGTCCTCGAGCAGCATCGGGTTGCTGTTCTGAAGGCGCAGCCCGCCGCCGCAGCGCATGCCGCTGCCGATGCCCGAGTGGCCGCTGTGGAAGATCGCCGGCAGCTTGTACTCGGCGATCACTTCGTAGAGCGGCCAGGCCATCTTGTCGTAGGGCTCGAAGCCCTGCACCGTGGGATGGAACTTGAAGCCCTTGACGCCGTATTCCTCGATCAGCTTGCGCGCCTCCCGCGCGCCCATCTTGCCCTTGTGGGGGTCGATGCTGCCGAACGCGATCATGATGTCGCTGTTGGCCTGCGCGGCCTCGGCGATCTCCTCATTGGGAATGCGGCGCCGGCCCATCTGGGTCTCGGCGTCGACCGTGAACATCACGAAGCCGATCTTCTTCTCGCGGTAGTACGCGAGCGATTCCTCCATCGTCGGCCGCTTCGACGAGCGAAAGTACTTGTCCGCGGCGCGGTCGTACTCCTCGCCGTAGTTGTCGAACGGGTTGCGACACGACACCTCGAGGTGCGTGTGGGTGTCGATCGCGATCAGGTTGTCGATGTCCATGGTGTCCTCGGCAAGGGTACTCGGGCGACTACTGGCAGCTGAAGCTCGCGGCCGATTCGATGTCGCCGCTGCCCTTGTACTTTGCCACTTTCGGGTACGGGCAGAGCGGGCGGGTGCGGCCGGCTGACCAGGTCGAGGGGACATCGACGTTGACAGCGAACGCGTTGCCCGGGCCGCGCGCGTTGGCCACCACGCTGTCGGGGGCCTGGCCTTTTTCAACCCAGTTGACGAGCGGGGTGAGCATGTCGAACTGGTCGGTCGAAGGGCCGCCCGAGCAGTGGTTCATGCCCGGTACGCGGTAGAAGCGTGCGAAGTTGCTGGCGTCGCCGGCGTTCTTCTTGGCGACACCGTCGTACCAGTTCGCCGTGTCGTCGGGAGAGAAGATCGTGTCGCTGACGCCGTGGTAGACCATGATCTTCGCGCCACGGTTCTTCAGCTTGGCCAGGTTCGTCGGGTCGGGCGGCAGCATGAACGACAGCGCCGATTCGGCGTACGTCGAATTCGTTGCCGCGATGCTCGCCAGCATGTCGTCGATGCTGCCGGTGAGCGCGAAGGCCGAGCCGTTGAAGGTCGCCGGGTTCGCCGGCGGCACGCCCCAGATGATGCCCACGCCGCCCGAGTCGAGCACCAGCGGCGCGGTGAACTCCCAGAACGCCACGCCGGGCGTGCCCAGGCCGCTGTCGAACGGGAAGCTCGAATAGAACGACTTGCCGGTGCTGTCGGTCGCACCCGAGAAGATCGGCGCCAGTGCGGTTTTCTGCTCGGCCGACAAGCAGGTGCCGTCGCGCCCTGCCGTGCAGGTCGGCACGTCGTTCGCCAGGCTGAAGACCTTCTGGCAGGCGCTGGTGTCTTGCACGATACCGTCGGTGACACCGTCGAGCGCGTCGCACTTCGCGAGCACGGCGTTGGAGACGACGCCGCGTTCGGCGGCGGTGAAGCCGGTGGATATGTCGGCCGGGTTGGTGGCGACCGACGCGTACTGCTTGGCCCCGAAGATGTTGGCGATGGCCGCCAGCGGCAGGCGGTAGCCCGGCGCGCCGGCGAGGTAGCCGTCGTACTCCTCGGGCATGCGCGCGGCCGCCACGAAGGTGTGACGCCCGCCGTTCGAGCAACCGCCGAAGTAGGAACGGTCCGGGCCCTTGCCGTAGGCGGTCTTGATCGCGCTCTTGGCCATCGGCGTGAGCGTGGCTGCGGCCTGGTAGCCGTAGTCGAGCCGGGCTTGCGGGTCAACGCCGAAGGCCGGGCCTTGCGAGCCGAGGTGGCCGGCGTCCGAGCTGATCACGGCGAAGCCCATGTTGAGCGCGTTCGTCAGGCCGCTGCCGCCGTTCACGCCGCCGGTGGCGGTGACGACGCTGCCGTCGATGCCGCCGTTGGCCTGGTAGAAGAAGCGCCCGTTCCACGCGTTCGGCAGGCGCATCTCGAAGCCGATCGCATAGCTGTTGCCGTCGACCGCGCTGACGCGCTGGTTCATGGTCCCAACGATCTGGCAATGCGCGGGCACGGGTGTGCCGGCGACCGTGAGCGTGCCGGCGTCAATCACATTGGCGGCGCTGATGGTGGTGTTTGCGAACGAGATCCGTGTCGCCAGGTCGGCGCAGGATGCGAGCGTTGCGCCGCTGGCTCCGCTCAACTGCGGCAGCGCGTCGTCGTCGTTCCCGCCGCAGGCGGCAACTGCCGTCAGCAGGGCTGCGGCGCCAGCGGCGCCCGAGAGAAATCGTCGGTCCATCGGCAGTCTCCTGGGTTGTGAATGCTCGGGCAAGGTTCACCCGAGTGGTTAACTTTAATAACTAAATCAGCACACACGCTCGGGGATTTCCCGAGGTCGCGATTTGCGCCCAGTTGGTGTTTGGAGCTGGGGTAAATACCGATCCGGCGAGCGGGAAATTGGTTAATACTTTTAACCATTCTGAAGGAATCGTCATGTCTGCCACCTTCGCGGCCGCCACCGGCCTGCTCGCCCAACTCGACCTGCTGAAGATCGAGCACGCCGGGGCCGTCACCCACCTGCGACTGAACCGCCCGGCCAAGCGCAACGCCATCAACGACGGCCTCGTCGCACAGCTGCAAACCGCCTTCATCAACCTGCCGGAAGCGACCCGCGCGGTCGTGCTCAGCGGCGAGGGCGACCACTTCTGCGCCGGGCTCGACCTGTCGGAGCTGGGCGATCGCAGCGTCGCCGAGGGCATCGTGCATTCGCGCTCATGGCACGCGGCATTCACCCAGATCCAGTTCGGCCGGGTGCCGGTGATCGCGGTGCTGCACGGCGCGGTCGTCGGCGGCGGGCTGGAGCTCGCGAGCTCGGCGCACATCCGGGTCGCCGAGGCGAGCACGTTCTACGGCTTG
Organism: Burkholderiales bacterium; assembly: GCA_040004785.1. Taxonomy (GTDB): domain Bacteria; phylum Pseudomonadota; class Gammaproteobacteria; order Burkholderiales; family Burkholderiaceae_C; genus LMDS01. Next base: position 6,320 of record JBDUAG010000210.1, read on the forward strand.
CCCGAGGGCCAGCGCGGCCTGTTCGTCGGCGGCGGTGGCTCGGCGCGCATCCCGCGCCTGATCGGCGTCTCGCGCATGGCCGACATGATGCTGACCGGCCGCGTCTACGACGCCGAGGAAGGTGGGCGCGTCGGCCTCTCGCAATACGTCGTCGAAGACGGCCAAGGCCTGGAGAAGGCGCTCGCGCTGGCCGAGAAGGTCGCCGCGAACGCGCCGTTGTCGAACTTCGCGGTGATGCACGCGTTGCCGCGCATCGCCGAGATGGGGCAGGACGAAGGCCTGTTCACCGAATCGCTGAT
>JBDUAG010000211.1:0-6615 GCA_040004785.1 Burkholderiales bacterium
GGTGAACGGGTGTTCGCAATTGGCGATCCTGTCCATCAGATCGGGCGCCATTTCGTCTGCGCCGGAGGCGGCGGGCAAATTGGCGAGGCCTTGGCCTGCAGCTTGCGGCACCGCCAGAACCTCGTCAAAAGCCGCAATGAGGTGAACGAGCAAGCGCCGGAAATCATCGTCCATCGGATCCAGTGTCAGCCAGGCCGTTGCCCTTCCCCTGGAACGCAGGTGGTCCATGTATTGACACATGGCCGTGGTCTTGCCGAACCCGGCCGGCGCCCTGAACAGGATCAATTTGGCATCGACAGAACTTGCGATGAGTTCCGTGATCGCCGCTCTCGGCACCGTCCGGAACGCAACGGAGGGCGCCGAGAGCTTGGCACGATGAACACGCACCTCGCTGTTGCTGACGGCGTCGGCAGCCGGAGTCGTCTGAGTGGCGTGATGTTCCATACAGAAGAAATTATGGCCGGCTCTCCGCTTGATTCGACCCTGACTTTTCCCAGGGTTGGATTCAGGTCGGACGATGCCGGCAGCACCCTGGCACTTACCCGGCTCATCGCCCTCGCCCGGTGTTGCTACACCGAAACCCGACCGCGGTACTTGCCGAAGTTCGGTGGCCGCTTCTCGGAGAACGCCTTGATACCCTCCATCGCTTCCTCGGACTCGACGAAGTTGTACAGGCCGGTGCCGGCGAGAGCGCCGGAGGCGACGAACTGTTCGGTGTCCAGATTCATGGATTGCTTCAGGAATCGCAACGTGGTCGGTGACATCGCCAGCATCTCGTCAGCCCACTTGCGGACTTCCGCCCCGAGTTGCGCGGCGGGCACCACGGCGTTGACCAGGCCCCAGCGCATCGCCGTCTCGGCGTCATACTGCCTGCAGAGGTACCAGATTTCACGCGTGCGCTTTTCGCCGACGATGCGCGCGAGCAGGCCAGTGCCCCAGCCGGCATCGAAGGAGCCGACGCGTGGCCCGTTCTGGCCGAAGCGGGCGTGTTCAGCCGCGATCGTGAGGTCGCATAGCACGTGCAGGACATGACCGCCGCCGATGGCGAGGCCGTTGACCGCGGCGATGACCGGTTTGGGCACGTCGCGAATCACACGTTGCAGTTGCTGGATCTCAAAGAGCCCGCTCTCCGACTTTCCATAGCTGCCCGTTTCGGCGCGCTCCTTCTGATCGCCGCCGGCACAAAATGCGCGTTCGCCGGCGCCGGTCAGACACACGACGCCGACGCTTTCGTCAGCCCACGCATGCTTGAAGCACTTGATCAGCTGGTCGACTGTCTCGGCGCGAAAGGCATTCATCCTTTTTTCGCGATTGATGGTGATGGTCCCCAAGCCGTTATCGACGGAGTAGAGGACGTCGCTGTATTCCATGTTTGCCATGATTGCCTTTTCGTTCGTTTGGTTGGTGGGAATGATGAGATGGTGCGCTGACCGAAACGTCAACTGGGCGGCGCCAGCACCGCGGAGGCAATGCGCTCCCTGTAGCCACGCGGCGAGCCGAACAATTCCAGGTTGATCTTCGCCCGCTTGTACAGGAGCTGCAGATCGTATTCCCAGGTGTAGCCAATCGCCCCATGCAGCCGCAAGGCGCAATCGGCGGTGCGCACAGCCGCCTCGCCGGCAAACGACTTGGCGATCCAGGCATGCAGGAGAGCATCGGGCTCGCCGTTCGCCAATGCCCAAGCTGTGTAGTAGACGCCGGAATGAACGGCTTCGATGTCTACGAACGCTTCCGCTGCCGCATGCTTGACCGCCTGGAACGAACCCACCGGTACGCCGAACTGAACACGCTGGCTCACATAGTCAACGGTCATCTCCAGCATGCGTCGCGCAAGTCCCAGCGATTCCGCTGCGACCAACAACGCCAGCGCAGCATTGGCCCGCACGGCCGCCGAGTGATCGACCCGCCCCACATGGCTGGCCTGGGCATCGGACAACACCACGTCGCCAAACTCCCGCGTCATGTCGATCAAGTGCCGCGGCTTGACCATCACGCCCGATGTCGCAGTCGGCAGGAACCACAAGTCAATGCCATGGGCCCCCGGGATGGGCACCAGCAAGTCGCTGGCGGCCGTGGCATTCAGGACCAACGGCACAGTGCCCGACAACCTGCCGCGCACTTCGCACACATCGGTCGTCAGCGTATCCGCCGCACGGCCCGCACTCACGCACAGCGCGCAGCTGCGCTCGAGCGCGGAACGGGCGACAGCGGGGTCGACGTGGGCGGCCGCACCGGTTCCGAAGCTGAGCAAAGCGCCAGCGCCGCCGAGCAGCGCGCCGCTGGGCGCGCCGCTTCGGCCCAGCTCTTCGAACAGGATCGCTTGCTCTATCAGGCTCCCCCCCTGGCCGCCTATTTCCTCGTCAACGCCGATGCCGATCCAGGCATTGCGGGAGGCAATCTCGGCAAACGCACGCAAATCCGCGGACTCAGCCCAGCGCCTGACCTTGTCGAGTCCCGCCTCACGTTGCAGGGCGCCGCGAAGCATGTCGCGCAGCATGGCTTGCTCTTCAGAAAATGCGAATCGCATGCCCGACTCCTCAGCCTTTTGGCAACTGCAGGATCCGCTCGGCCAGGATGTTGCGCTGGACGAAGGTGGTGCCGCCGGCAATGCTCGTGCCGCGGGCCTGGTAGGCGAGCCGCAACCAGCGTGCATGGTCCGGCGTCGCGTCATCGGGATTTTCCTGTCCGTCCAGGCCGATCAACGACAGCGCAAAATCACACACGTCTTCAACCAGCGGCGCGGTAAACAGCTTCGCCGTCGAAGCCTCGGGCCCCGGCGCACCGCCGTCCGCCATGCTGCTGAGAATGCGCTTGCCGCTAAGGCGCTGCAGCGCCATGCGCGCATAGAGTTCAGCGACCTTCTGACGCACAGCGGTGTCTTCGGAGAGTGGCCGGCCATCGGCATCGCGGGTCTGACGCACGAGAGCGGTCAGGTCGTCGAGCAGACGCAAGGTATTCACCCGCCCAGTGGCGATCATCGCGCGCTCATAGCCGAGGGTTGACATCGCCACTTTCCAACCTGAATCGAGCTGCCCGACCAGCAGACCGCCAGGCACATAGGCGCCATCCAGAAACACCTCATTGAATTCCGCGCGGCCCAACATCTGGCGCAGCGGCCGCACCGTGACGCCTTCCTGGTGCATGGGCAGGATGAAATAGCTGATGCCCCGGTGCTTCGCTCCCTCGCCGGTGCGTGCCAGCAAGATGCCGTAGCTGGCAACCTGGGCAATGCTCGTCCATACCTTCTGGCCATGGATGCGCCAGCCATCGCCGTCGCGCTCCGCTCGGGTCTTCAGCGCGGCGAGATCGGAGCCGGCACCAGGCTCCGAGAACAGTTGGCACCACAGTTCTTCGCCGGTCAGGATGGGGTCCAGGAAGCGTTGCTTCTGGTCGACCGTTCCATACTCGATCAGCGTCGGTCCGGCGAAGCCGGCACCGATGCCGTCAAGCCGATCGGGCGCCCCGGCACGGTCACACTCCTCGAGGAATATGGCCTGCTGCAAGACGCTCGCACCGCCACCGCCGTATTCCACGGGCCAAGACAATCCGCTGTATCCGGCGGCATGCAAGCGCGCTTTCCACGGCCGCCACCAGACCACGCGCTCCTCGAGTTCGCCGGGCGCCGGTCCGAGCCTGGGGACCTCGGCTTCCAGCCATGTTCGCACCTGATGGCGAAACCGCGCGTCTTCCGGCGCATCGCGGAAGTCCATCTCAGCGGCCTTTCCAGACTGGCGGACGTTTCTCGGCGAAAGCCCGCGCGCCTTCCCTGGCATCCTCGCTGCCCAAGATGACCGGCAGGCCGAGACGATCCTGAAGTTCCCAAGCCGCCTCCTCGTCGAGATCGACGGCGTCGCGGACGATGGCCTTCGAAGCCTGCACGGCCAGCGGTGCATTCGCGGCGATCAGTTTCGCCAGCTTGAGCGCCGTTTCGAAGGCATCTCCAGGCTCGCAAAGCTCGTTCACCAAACCGACTTCATAGGCGCGCTCCGCCGTGATCGATTCGCCGGTGATGGCGAGGTACATCGCTACGTGGTACGGCACACGTTTGGGCATTCGCATGAGGCCGCCAGCAGCAGCCACCAGCCCCCGCTTCACTTCTGGAACGCCAAGTTTTGCGCCTTTCGCCGCCACAATGAGGTCGCAGGACAAGGCCAGCTCGAGTCCGCCAGCGACAGCAAAGCCTTCGATCGCGGCGATCAGCGGCTTGTTGGGAGGTTTGCGGACAAGACCGCCCCACCCCCGGTCCGTGATCGGTTTTTCACCTTTCAACAAAGCCTTCAGGTCCATGCCGGCGCACAGACCGGCGCCATTTCCTGTCAGGATCCCTACGCGCAGCGTCGGGTCCTCGTCGAGTTGGTCCATGGCCGCCGACACGCCCTGCGCCAGTGCGGCGTTCATCGCATTGCGCTGGTCGGGCCGGTTCAAGCGCACGATCAGGACGTCACCTTCGCGCGTCACGATCACGACCGGTTCATTGATGCTGTTGTCCAAGGTGGGAGTTCCGTGGTGGGTTCTGTTGCGGCGTTGGGTTCGGATGTGTGATTGATTATTGGCAGCCGATGGCCCACCCTCGTCGTCCGAACGGACAGAAATGCGCGGGCCACTGGCGGAAGCGAGGAATGCAAAGAGCGTCCGTTCGGACGATGGCGACGCCAGGGCGGCTGCTTAAGCTTGCGCACGCCCTGGGACATCACCAATGCTTTTCAACGTTGATCAAATTGCCCTGCGCGAGGCTGCGCAACGTTTCGCTCGCACCAGGCTTCGTCCGGACTACCAAAAGCGCGAGTCGGAGGGGAGAGTCGATCGTGGCTTGCTCAGGGAAATGGGCCGGCTGGGGCTCATTGGCGTCGATCTGCCCAAGGAATATGGCGGCCTTGGCGAGAGCGCACTCACGTCAGGGCTCGTCACCGAGGCCATCGCCTATGGCGACTTCAACGTCAGCTATCTGCTTCTGCACGGCTCGCTGCTGGGCTCGATCATCCACCGCAATGCCAATCCAGAACTGGCACGCCACTGGAACAATCGCATCGTCGCCGGCGAGGCGATCGTCGGCCTTGGCTTGACGGAGCCGCGCGGCGGCTCGGATGCCGCCCACCTGGTGCTCAAGGCGCGCCCCGACGGCAAGGACTACATCCTCTCCGGTGAGAAGACATCGATCACGCTGGGCGATCAGTGCGACGCAATGATCGTTTTCGCTCGCAGCGGAACACCGGAGGACGGCGCTCGCGGCATCAGCGCCTTCCTCGTGCCGACCGATCTTCCGGGGATCACGCGCACCCGGTTCAACGATCTGGGCACCAGGGTACTCGGGCGCGGCTCGGTGTTTTTCGACGATGTGCGCGTTCCGGCCGAGAATCGCCTGGGCGATGAGGGCAAGGGTTTTACCGAAGTGATGCAGGGCTTCGATTTCAGCCGCATGATCATCGCGCTGCAATGCATCGCTGCGGCGCAGGCTTCGATCGACGAGACATGGGCGTACGTGAAAGAGCGCCAGGCGATGGGCGTACCCATCGCGCAATACCAGGGCGTGTCCTTTCCGATCGCCGAGTTCGAGACACTGCTCGCCGCCTGCCGTGAGTTGTGCTATCACGGCCTTGCATTGCGCGACGCCGGGCTACCGCATACCACCGAATCTGCGATGGTGAAGTGGATGGGACCGAAGACAGCGGTCGATGCCATTCACCAATGCCTCTTGACCTTCGGCCACTACGGCTACTCCATGGATCTGCCCCACCAGCAGCGCCTGCGAGACGTGATTGGCCTCGAACTCGGTGACGGTCCTGCACAGATCATGAAATTGATCATCGCGCGCGAGCGGGCCGGCCGCGTGGCCGTGCAATACGCGACGGCGAACCGCAAGTAAACCGCAGTGAGCAACGCTACCAAGGCAGGGCCAGGAGATGAACTGCTAACAAGCCGGAGAACCGTATATCAGCCCGGAACATTTGATGGGCAAGTGGTGATCGTCTCAGGGGTGGGGAGCGATATCGGGCTGGCAATCAGCTGCTTGTACGCGCGCCTGGGAGCCAAACTGCTCATCTGCGGAGCGGACTCGGTCGGGCTCAATGCCTGCGCGGACGGTCTGCGACATCTGGGAGCGCCGGGTGTATTGGCTCTGCCCATGAGCATCTGCGAGACCGGGCAGGTCGAGCAGTTGATGGACGAGGCATGGCGCCACTTCGGACGCGTCGACGTGCTCATCAACATTGCTTCCGAGCGTCCTGCGCAGAGCGCGCTGGAGTGCAGCGTCAAGTCCTGGAAGACAGTCATCGACACCGACTTGAATGGCACCTGGTACATGATGCACGCCGCGGCCAGGCGCTGGCGCGACAGCGGCGAGCCGGGCCACATCGTCAACATTGTCGGCACCTTCCAGCGCGGCATGCCAGGTTTGGCGCACCGATGCGCGGCAAGCGCAGCGGTCGCCTACGTATCAAAGACGGTTGCGGTCGAATGGGCCGAGTACCGAATCCGCGTCAATTGCATAGCCTCTGGCGTTATCGCGAATGGAAGCGCAGCCGTGGCCAGGGCGAATCCGATGAAGCGATTGGGCCAGGCTCAGGACGTCGCCGACGCGGCGGTCTACCTCACTGCACCCAGCGGCGAGTTTGTCAC
>JBDUAG010000212.1:0-6615 GCA_040004785.1 Burkholderiales bacterium
CCGGCACTTTGAATGACCGCTCTCTATGATCAAACTCACGGACTCTTCGCGGCCAGGAGCCGACAGACACGCGCCGCCCGCAAAGCGGTCGACCAGGCCGATCTTGGCTTGCGGATCAGCGGTCCTGTTCTCACTCGGCGGCGACGTGGACCAATGTCCACTGACTCATCGACTCGCAGCGCAAAATGGGGTTGGTCTGGCATTCAGGCCGGGGGGCGTTCTATGTCGGTTCTGAAATGGTTGTTGATCTTGCTGGCCGTGGCGGTCTTCGCCACCGTCGGCGCAGGCCAGGCGGGGCTTTTCAGGAGTTCAGCGCCGACCGACCTGGGAGTTCGCGGCGGCAAACTCAAGCCACCGTCGACTACCGACAACAGCGTGTCCAGCCAAGCCTCGCTGTACCCTGACAATCCCCAGCACGAGGCTGCACAGATCGCGCCGCTGCCGCTTCGTGGTGACGGCCCGATGACCATCGCCAGGATCAAATCCGTGGTCGACACCATGGCCGGCGCGAAGATCGTCAAGAGCGATACCGACTACCTGTACGTGCAGTTCACGACGCCATTGATGAAGTTCGTCGACGACGCGGAGTTCTGGTACGACCCTGCCGCTCAAGTGATTCAGGTGCGTTCGGCCTCCCGCGTTGGCAAAGGCGACATGGGGGTGAACCGCAAGCGGATCGAGGCCGTGCGCGCTGCACTGGCCGCGTCGACTTGACGTCCGGTCCTGCGCGGCGTGTGCGACCTCAGGTCAGGGTGCCGAAGCGTTTCACGAAGCGCCGGTCGATCCGGTCCTTCCAGTGCCAGACCCAGCGGCCATGCCAGACCCAGCGGCCCCACGAGGCGAACGCGTGCCGGTCGCCGGTGCTGATGAGGTAGAGCGCGCGCTGCTGCGGATGCCAGGCGTCGAGGGTTCGGCCTTCGCAACTGGCGCGCAGGTTGTGGGCCAGCGCCCGCCCCGCCCGCACTGCGAAGACGCCGGACTTGGGGCGCTCCTCCGACAAGGCCGCGATGTCGCCGGCAGCAAATACATGCGTGTGCGACAGGCTCTCGAGTGTCGGGCCGACCTGGATGAACCCACGGTCGTCGGTGGCCAGTCCGGCAGCGCGCGGCCACGCCGGGGCCGCGGCGCCGGTCACGACCAAGCAGGCGTCGAAGTCGAGGGTGGTGCCGTCATCGAAGCGCATGCGGCTCGGCTCGATCCGTTCGGCCTGGCGCCCGCCGACCCAGCCGATGCCGCGTTCGGCCAACAGGGCGGCGACTTGTCGGCGCAGCTTGTGCGGTGAGCCGTCGAGGGGCAGCGTGTCCGATCCCACCAGGGTGAGGCGCACCTGAGACCAAGCTTCGATCGCAGCCCGGTGGCGTATCGCGAACGTCAGTTCGACCCCGGCCGCGCCGGCTCCGAGGATCACCACGTCGAAGCGCTGGCCGGCATGGCGAAGACGCTCGACGATCGCCGGCCACGCGGCGACGAAGCCCTCGATCGGCCGAATCGGCAACGCGTGTTCGACGCTGCCGGGCAGGTTCGCAATGGATGCCACCGGACCGGTATCGATCGAGAGCATGTCGAAGTGCAGCTCGTCGCCGTCGTCGCATCGAATCGCTTGCCGAACGGGATCGATCGCGACCGCGGCAGCCTGATGGAAGGTGACGCCGCCACGCGCGGCCAGCGCGTCGAGCGCGATCGCGCACGCACCGAGCGGGTAGTGACCGGCGACCCAGCCGGGCAGCATGCCGGAGTAGATCTGGCGCCGGTAGGGCGTGACGAGCCGAACGTCCCAACCCGCCATCGGCCGCTCGGCCAAATCGGCCAGGACGGCGAGCTGGGCGTGGCCACCGCCGAGCAAAACGAGACGCTTCATGGCGTGGCCTTCGCCAGCAGCGCATCCAGCCGTTCGAGTTGGGCGGGAAGGTCGACGTCCCACAGGGTCTCGAACTCGCGCACGCGAAGGCCTTGCGCGTGCGCTCGGGCACGTGTTTCCGACATCACACGGCAGGTGCTCCACCGCATGTCTGCGAACAGTGCAGGTTGCGGCGAGCGCAGGCCGACCAGCACGTAGCCACCGTCTTCGGCGGGATAGAAAACGGCGTCGTCGCCGCCAGTCAGCGCCTGGGCCGCCTCGCGCAGATGCTCGGGGCGCAACACCGGACAGTCGGTGCCGACCACGAGCACCGGACCCTGGACGCAGTGCAGCCGGAACGCGGTGTGCATGCGGTCGCCGAGGTCGCCGCCTGACTGCACGAGAAGTCGAACGCCGGTGGTTTGATGCAACGCACGGAAGAAGCGATGCTGGCTGTCGGGCGTGCACCAGACCGTGACTGCGCCGAGCTGGGCGTCGAGCGCGCACGCCACGGTCGCCCGCGTCAGGCGCCGTTGGAGACGCGCGGCGCCGATCGCACCGAGCGCGGGGATCAGCCGGGTCTTGGCCAGACCCGCGATCGGGGCCTTCGCCATGATCGCGATCTGCACGGTTCGCACGGTCTGCAGCATCTCAGCGCGGCGGCGCACGGTAGCCATAGCGCACCGCGAGTTTCGACGGGTCGGCGCCGAAAAAGTACGCCGCGCGCAGCCGCCACATCAACAGGATCGTGCGCCACGGGCCATGCCGTTCCCAGCGTCGTGCGGAGGTCGTGACCCGTTCGCGCAGGCAGGCGGGCGGCCCGTGGCGCTTGAGCCGCGTCGACAGCGCGATGTCTTCCATCAGAGGCTGGTCCGGGAAGCCTCCCATCTCGTCGAACAGGTCTTTGCGAATGAAGATGGCCTGATCGCCGGTGGCGATGCCGGTCCAGCGCGAACGCAGGTTCATCAGCGCCTCGACGACGCGCATCAGCGCTCGTTTGCTGTCGATCGCCACGTCGAATCGGCCCCAGCGGCGCTGGCCTTGCAAGGCGCGGCGCACCAGCGCGTCGGCGTCGTGCGGCAACCGGGTGTCGGCATGCACGAACAGCAGCAGGTCGCCGGTGCAGGCGGCCGCGCCGGCATTCATCTGCCGCGCCCGACCCTGCGAGGCGACGAACGCGAGGTCGGCAAGATCGCGTGCGATCGCCAGGGAGTTGTCGGCACTGCCGCCGTCGACAACGACCACACGGGCGCCGCGCTCGCGAAAGTGCTGCAACGCACCCAGACAAGCGGCCAGGTTCGGTGCTTCGTCGAGCACCGGTACGACGATGCAAAGCGCAGGCGTCATCGGGCCCATGCTTCAGCGCGCATCGTTGAGCGACCAGTCGTAGTCGAGGTGGCGGATCTTGAACCGGCCGGCGCGCACCTCGGCCCGCGCCGCGGGCGTCGCGCCCAGCGCATCGGCGTATCGAATGAACAGGCTCTGCAGCGAGCCGATGCCCTGGTGCCCATGCTCGAAGTCGGCGTGGTACCAGTCGAACAGCTTCGACACCGACAGGGTTCCGTTCTCCGCATCGAAGCGGTTGCGGCTGGGGTCCGACAGGAAACGGCGCATCGCGTCGTCGAGTTGCGCCCCGAGGCGCTCGCCGATATAGGCTTCTTCGCGCAGCATCGGGCAGCCGACCGATGCACACACGACGGCCGCATGGATGCGCGGATCATCGAACACCCCCGGCGCACGGATCAGCCCGTGTTCGAGATCGTCCAGGCTGCGTTGCTCGCCGAGCAACGTGAAGAACTTGCGCTTCCACGGGCTCTGCAACACGCTGCCCAAGTCCTTGATCGACTTCAGATCGGGATAGCGCGTCAGCACCAGATCGATGGTGAAGGCGTTGTACGCGTTGATCAGGAATGCCAGCCGGTCGTTCCGTGACCAGCCGGCGTACTCCTGCGGCGTGACCGCGCTGACGCTGGCGAGGTAGGCGCGCAGCGGCTTCGGATCGGCCCGGAGGGCGGCATAGCGAATGGTCGAGGCGACACCGCTCGGCGCGACGACGACTTGCTGTTTCAGCAGCGCGTCCCAGGCCGAGTGACGCAGATCGAATGCCGCATTCGCCATCGGCGCCCACAGCAATGCGCACAGCGCCAGCCACGTGATCGGTATCCAGCGTGATCGGTTCATCGGCCCTCCCGGCTCAGCCGCGCCGCCACGCATGGAAACGCTCGACCCACGCGAGCAGCCGCTGCGGCGCGTGGGCGCGTTTCCAGTTGCCGGCGACGGCCTTGTTGGCCTCGGCCATCGTCGGGTAGGTGTGGATCGTGCCGAGGATCTTGTTCAGGCCGATGCCGTGCTTCATCGCGAGCACGAACTCGGCCAGCAGATCGCCCGCATGTTCGCCGACGATGGTGGCGCCGAGGATGCGGTCCTTGCCCGGCACCGTCAGCACCTTGACGAAGCCGTGCGCATCGCCATCAGTGATGGCGCGGTCGAGATCGTCCAGGGCGTAGGTCGTGACCTCGTACGGCATCTTCTTCTCGGTCGCCTCCAGCTCGTTCAACCCAACGCGTGCGACCTCTGGATCGACAAAAGTAGCCCACGGAATCACGCGGTAGTCGGCCCGGAACTTCTTGAACGGGTCGAACAGCGCGTTGACCGCGGCATACCAGGCCTGGTGGGAAGCGGTGTGCGTGAACTGATACGGCCCGGCCACGTCGCCTGCGGCGTAGATGTTCGGGAAGTTGGTCTGCAGATAGGCGTTGACCTCGACCGTGCGGCCGGTCGTGACGCCGAGCTCCTCCAGCCCGAAGCCTGTCAGGTTGGCGTGGCGGCCGACCGCGACCAGCAGCGCATCGAACGGCACGCGCACCTCGACCCCGGCGTGCTGGGTAATCAGCAGCTTCTCGCCGTCGACGACTTCGATCCGCTTCGCGGTGTGCTCGAGAAGCACCTCGATTCCCTCGCTGCGAAACCGCGCGGTCACCAGATCCGAGGCATCCACGTCCTCGCGCATCAGCAGGCGCGGCGCCTGCTCGATCTGCGTGACGCGCGAGCCCAGCCGCGCGAAGGTCTGTGCCAGTTCGCTGCCGATCGGCCCGCCGCCGAGCACGACCAGCCGATCGGGCCGCTGCCGCAGGTTCCACACGTTCTCGGAGGTGAGCACCTCGATCTGCTCGATGCCGGGAATCGGCGGCACGAATGGGCGCGCGCCGGTCGCGATCACGATGCTGCGCGTGCTCAGGCGCTGAACCTGCCCGTCAGCGTGCGTGACCTCGACTTCCCACGGCGAGACGATGCGGGCCGAGCCCATCACGACGTCGACACCGAGCGCGGTGTAACGCTCGATCGAATCGTGCGGCTCGATTTTCTGAATCACGCGCTGCACGCGCGCCATCGCCTCGGCGAAGTCGAACTCGGCGTGGGCCGAGCGCATGCCGAACTCGGGCGCGCGCTTCACCTGCGACAGGAACCGGGCCGAGCGAATCAAGGCCTTCGACGGCACGCAGCCGGTGTACAGGCAGTCGCCACCGAGCCGGTGCTTTTCGACCAGCGTCACCTTGGCCTTCACGGCGGCGGCGATGTAGGCCGAGACCAGCCCCGCGGAGCCTGCGCCGATGACCACGAGGTTGCGATCGAAGCGGGCCGGCTTCTTCCAGCGGCGCGTCGCCTTGCGTGCACGCAACAGGTCGATGCCTTTCTTCGCGATCAACGGAAACAGGCCGAGCAATGCCAACGACGCGAGCAGGCCGGGCGACGCCACATCGGCGAGCTTGTCGATGCGCGCGAGCTGGGTGCCGGCATTCACGTAGACGAGCGTTCCCAGCAGCATGCCGAGCTGGCTGACCCAGTAAAAGGTCAACACCCGAAGCCGGGTCAGGCCCATCGCGAGGTTGATCAGGAAGAAAGGGAAAAGCGGCACGACGCGCAAGGTGAAGAGATAGAAGGCGCCGTCCTTGCGCACGCCGTCGTTGATCGCGGCCAGCCGTTCGCCGAAGCGCGCCTGAACCCAATCGCGCAGCACCACGCGCGACATCAGGAACGCGAGCGTCGCGCCGATCGAGGCGGCAAACGAGGCGATCAGGCTGCCCCACACCAGCCCGAAGATCGCGCCGGCCGCGAGCGTCAGGATGGTCGCACCGGGCAACGACAACGCGGTGACGGCGATGTAGAGCCCGAAGAAGGTCAGCCCGGCCACGAGCGGGTTGCCAGCCCGCCAGGCCTCGAGCTGGCCTTGCTGGCTCTTGATGTACTCCAGGCTCAGGTAGCGCTGCAGGCCGAGCGCGAAGAACGCGATCACCGCCACCATCAACACGGCCAGCAGGCCCCAACGCTTGCCAGAACTCATGGCTCGGTACCTTGCTGGATGTCTGGCCGGAACGCTTGCCAGCCCCAGAAAATGCGGGTGACGATCGTCACCGCGCACATCGCGGCGAACAGGAAGGCGAGCGCGGCGAAGTGTTGTGGCCACGCACACATCGCGACGAAGAAGGCGAGCGTTTCAGTGGCCTCGGTCAGGCCACCGAGAAAGTAGAAGGACTTGCCGGGGTAGGCGATGCTGGTGAGCCCGCGCTTGGCCGCGATCGTCGCGAACGCCAGGAAGCACGTGCCGGTGCCGACGAACGCGGCGAGAAGCACGGAAGCCGCCAGCGCGTTGGCGGCAGGATCCGCGATCGCGAACGCGAGCGGGATCGCCGGGTAGAACAGGAAGTCGAGGCTGATGTCGAGGAAGCCGCCGCGGTCCGTCGGCGTGGTGGCGCGCGCGACGGCGCCATCGAGGCCGT
>JBDUAG010000213.1:0-6606 GCA_040004785.1 Burkholderiales bacterium
TCGGCCGGGCTCCAGACCGTGTCGGCCGGGTTGTCGGTCAGATCGAAGTGTTCGCGCAGGCGATCGGCGATGTCGGGAAAGGTCGCGCGTGTGGCGAGTACGGCAGGGCGCATGGGGCAGGTCGTTCGACTCAGTTGTTGCAGCGCGCTTCGAGCGCGTCGAGGAAGGCCCGGCTCCAGCGGCCTTCCTTCATCGCGCGCATGGTTTCGGCTTCCGTTGCGAGGTGCGCGCGGGCCTTGACGATCAGTTCCGCCACATCCTCTTGCGGGATCGCCAGCAGACCATCCTGGTCGCCGACGACGATGTCGCCGGGGTTGACGACCATGCCGCCGACGCTGATCGGCACATTGATCTCGCCGGGACCGTCCTTGTACGGGCCGCGGTGCGTGACGCCGCGCGCGTAGACCGGGAAGTCGCGCTCGCGGACCTCGGCCACGTCGCGGATCGCGCCGTCGAGCACCACGCCGGCGGTCCCGATGGTCGCGGCGTAGAACGACAGGATCCCGCCGATCACCGCGTTGTCGATGTCGCCGCCGCAGTCGATCACCAGCACGTCGCCGGGCCGGCAGAACTCGAACGCACGCATCGGCGTCAGGTTGTCGCCGCCGCGCGAGCGCACCGTGACGGCGGTGCCCGCCATCGTCAGCGGGCCGGGGCGGTGGTACGGCCGCAGCACGGCCGTGCCGATGTTGCGGTGCATGTTGTCGCTGAGCGCAGCCACCGGGATGTCGTGCAGTGCCGCGAGGATTTTCGGATCAGCCTGCGCGGCCGAGGGGTTCTTGCGGATCGCTTTGTAGGTGCTCATGTTCTTTTGTTCCGGCGGGGAGATGAGGGCCTCAACGCAAGGCCGCGACCGCACGGGCGATGCGCGCGCAGCCGTCTTCCAGGATCTCGATCGAGGTCGCGATCGACAGGCGGAAGTACGGCGACAGGCCGTAAGCCGTGCCGGCGACGACGGCCACGCCGACGCTCTCGAGCAGGTACATCACGAAGTCGACGTCCTCGTTCAGCACCTTGCCTTCGGGCGTGGTCTTGCCGATCAGGCCACCGCAGTTGACGTACAGGTAGAAGGCGCCATCGGGCGCGCGGCAGGTCAGGCCCGGGATCGCGTTGATGCGCGCGAACGTCGCATCGCGGCGCTGTTTGTAGATCGCGACGCTGGTCTGCACGAAGCTCTGTTCGCCGTTCAGTGCGGCCGCCGCGGCGGCCTGGCTGATCGAGCAGCAGTTGCCGGTGGATTGCGACAGCAGCGTGTCCAGCGCCTGCACCAGATCGCGCGGCCCGGCCACGTAGCCGATGCGCCAGCCGGTCATCGCGTAGGTCTTGGACACGCCGTTGACGATCAGCGTGCGCTCGCGCAGCTCGGGGGCCGCCTCGAGGAAGTGCGGCGTGCGCTGGCCATCGAAACGGATGTGCTCGTAGATGTCGTCGGTCATCACCAGCACGTGCGGGTGTTTCGCCAGCACCCCTGCCAGCGCACGGTACTCGTCGAGGGTATAGCTCGCGCCGGTCGGGTTGCTCGGCGAGTTGATCAGCAGCCAGCGCGTGCGCGGTGTGATAGCCGCCTCAAATTGCGCGGGCGTGAGCTTGAAGCCGTTGTGTTCCGGGCAGGCCACGGTCACCGGCGTGCCGTCGCTGGCCAAGACCATGTCGGGGTACGAGACCCAGTACGGCGCCGGGATGATCACTTCATCTCCCGGCTCCAGCGTGATCGCGAACGCGCTGTAGATCGCACTCTTCGCGCCGCTGGTGGCGATGATCTCGTTCATCGCGTACGTCAGGCCGTTCTCGCGCTCGAGCTTGGCGACGATGGCCTGGCGCAACTCCACCGTGCCGGCCATCAGCGTGTAGCGCGTCTGGCCCTTGTCCATTGCCGCCGCGGCGGCTTGGCGGATGTGCGCCGGGGTGTCGAAGTCGGGCTCACCGACCACCAGGTTGACGATAGACTTGCCCTGGCGACGCAGGTCATTGGCCCGGTCGGCGGCCGAGGTGCTGGGCGAAGGCTTGATGCGCCGGACGCGTGCGGCAATGCGGGATGGGTTCACGAGAGTCCTTGGCTGGCGGCTGTGAGCAACAGGTGCAACAGTAGGACCGCAGCGCGTTGAAGGCCAAGACGACTTCGGTCTGTCACTATAGGCAACGCTTATGGCTACGGACTGTCGAGTACCCTCCGCCACTGCGCGCGGTTCTTGCTCCGGCCCGTCGATGCGTTGGAGCACGCCCGCCCCGACCGAGGAGACTGCGCGGTGAACCTGAGACGCTTGAAGTACTTCGTGAAGATCGTGGACATCGGCAGCCTGACGCAGGCCGCCGACGTGCTCCACATCGCCCAGCCGGCCCTGAGCCAGCAGCTCGCCACGCTCGAGGGCGAAGTGCGCCAGCAGTTGCTGACGCGCACCAAGCGCGGCGTCACGCCGACCGAGGCGGGCAAGGTCTTGTACCGGCATGCCCAGCTCATCCTGCGCCAGTGCGAACAAGCGCGCGTCGACATGATCGCCGCCGGCCGTGGCGTGTCGGGCGCCGTCTCGGTGGGGCTTGCGCCGGGCACGGCCGCCGCGGGGCTGGCGCTACCCCTGCTGCGCACGGTGCGGGCGCGCCACCCGGGCGTGCTGCTCTACCTGAACGAGACTTACGGTAGCACCTTGTCAGAGCTGGTCATGAACGGCCGCATGGACCTGGCGGTGCTCTACGGCGGCAAGACAGCCGTGCATGGCCTGACCTTCCTGCCGCTGCTGAAGGAGCCGCTGTATCTGGTGGGGCCGCAGAGCATGCCGCAGCCGCCGGAGGAGGTGCCGCTGCGCACGCTGGGCGAGACCGACCTCTACCTGGCCCGGCCCTACAACATCGTGCGCAAGATGGTCGACGAGGCCTTCATGGCCGCCGGCATGACGGCGCGCGTGGTGGCCGAGATCGAATCGGCCAGCACGCTCACCGCCGTCATCGCCGATGGGTTGGGCGCGACCATCCTGCCGGCGTCGATGGCGCGCGAGGTCGTGGCCTCGTGCAAGGCCTGGCAGTGCCGCATCGTCGAGCCGGTGATCGAGGCGCCGCTCGCGTTGTGCCAGTCGGACCACCTGCCGCTGTCCGAACCCGCGCAGGCGATCCGCGAGATCCTGATCGAGCTCGTCGCCGCGCTGCCCGGGTCGCTGCTCATAGTCGAAGACGGGCACGCAGCCGCGCTGTCATAAGCCGCCCTTATCTCGGCACCCACATTCCGTCTTGGCGCTCGCGGCGCCGCCCCGGTACCTTTGCAACTGTAGGAGCGTGTTCACCGAACACGCCCGCAGCCGAGGGGAACGCCGATGGAGCAGCAGCAGATCAAGGCCTGCATCGATGCGATGGCGGCCTCCGACCTGGCCGAGATGGAGTTCAGCCAGGAGGGCTGGACCCTGCGCCTGGTGCGCCGAACGAATGATGCAGTGTCAGCGCCGCCGACCACGGGCGCGCCCGACCCGTTCATCAGCCTGCTGCCGTCCGCCTCAGCGACCACGATGGCGCTTGCCGACGCGGAGCTGCCCGTGGCCTCGCTGCGCGCGCCGCTGTACGGTGTGGTGCACCTGTCTCCCGGGCCGGGTGAGCCGCCCTTCGTGGCCGTCGGTCAGACCGTGACAGCCGGCCAGACGCTGTGCGTGATCGAGGCGATGAAAGTATTCAATCAGGTGCTCGCCGAGCACGATGCAGTGCTGCAGGACGTGCTCGTGAGCTCGGGCCAGGAAGTCGAAGCCGGGCAGCCACTCATGCGCTTCGCTTGAAGGAATGGCCGTGTTCGACACCGTCTTGATTGCCAACCGCGGCGAGATCGCGTTGCGCATCCAGCGTGCGTGCCGGGGCCTGGGGCTGCGTACGGTCGCCGTGCATTCCGAGGCCGACCGCGACGCGGTCTACGTGCGTCAGGCCGACCAAGCGTTTTGCATCGGCCCGGCGTCGCCGACGCGGAGCTACCTGGACCAGGCCGCGATCCTGTTCGCCGCCGAGGTCAGCGGCGCGCAGGCGATCCACCCCGGCTACGGCTTCCTGTCGGAGAACGCCGGCTTCGTCGCCAGCGTCGAAGCGGCCGGTCTGCACTTCATCGGCCCAAGCGCAGCCTGCATCCGCACGATGGGCGACAAGGTGGCCGCGAAGCGCGCGATGCGAGCGGCCGGCGTGCCCTGCGTGCCCGGCCCCGATGGTTCGCTGCCGGACGACCCGGCCGCGATCGCGGCGATCGCGCGCGAGATCGGCTACCCGGTCATCGTCAAGGCCGCCGGTGGGGGTGGTGGCCGCGGCATGCGGGTCGTCGACGACGAAGCCGACCTGCAGAGTGCGCTCTCGCTGACGCGCGAAGAGGCCCGGCGCGCCTTCGGCAACCCCGAGGTCTACATCGAGAAATTCCTGCTGCGCCCGCGCCACATCGAGATCCAGGTGCTGGCCGACAGGCATGGCAACGCGCTCTGGCTCGGCAGCCGCGACTGCTCGCTGCAGCGCCGCCACCAGAAGGTGCTGGAGGAAGCGCCCGCACCCGGCATCCCGTTCGCGTCGATCGCCGAGGTGGGTGAGCGCTGCGCCGAGGCCTGCCGCCAGATCGGCTACTGCGGCGTCGGCACCTTCGAGTTCCTGTATGAAAACGGCGCCTTCTTCTTCATCGAGATGAACACCCGCCTGCAGGTCGAGCACCCGGTGACGGAGATGACGGCGGGCATCGACATCGTCCAGCAGCAGATCCGCGTGGCGCGCGGTGAACGCCTGGCGCTGACGCAGGCCGACGTGGCCTGCCAGGGCCACGCGTTCGAGTGCCGCATCAACGCCGAGAACCCCGACACGTTCACGCCGTCGCCCGGCCTGATCACCGGCTGGGTGCTGCCCGGTGGCTACGGCGTGCGCGTGGACAGCCACGCCAGCGCCGGCTATCGCGTGCCGCCGTACTACGACTCGATGATCGCCAAGCTGATCGTCCACGGCGCGACGCGCGATGACGCCTTGGCGCGCCTGCGGCTCGCGCTGGCCGAGATGCGCGTCGACGGCATCGCCACCAATCTGGCGCTGCATCGGCGGATCGTCGAGGAGCCACACTTCGTGGCCGGCGGCGTCGACATCCACCACCTCGAGCGCTGGCTCCACGCCGGCAGTGCCGCATGATCGATTCGAACTCGCCCGCGATCAGCGTGCTGGGCACCAGCGCGCTGCTGTTCGAAGCCCCTGGCCACGAGATGGCACTCGGCACGCAGCAGCGCATCTGGGCCCTCGCACGCGAGGCCGAGGGCTGGCCCGAGGTGCGCGAGGCCGTGCCGGGCATGAAC
Organism: Burkholderiales bacterium; assembly: GCA_040004785.1. Taxonomy (GTDB): domain Bacteria; phylum Pseudomonadota; class Gammaproteobacteria; order Burkholderiales; family Burkholderiaceae_C; genus LMDS01. The sequence continues at coordinate 5,277 of JBDUAG010000213.1, forward strand.
AACCTGATGCTCAGCTTCGCGCGGCCGCCGCGCGCCCTCGGCGAGATCGAGGCCCGCCTGTGCGCGGCCTGGGCGGCGGCCCTGCCGCTGCCGCTCGAAGGGCGCGTGGTCGAGTTGCCGGTCGTCTATGGGGGCGCCGGCGGCCCGCACCTGGCCGACGTGGTGGCGCACACCGGGTTGTCGGTGGACGAGATCGTCGAGCGCCACAGCGCGCCGCTGTACCCCGTGTACGCGCTGGGCAGCCATCCCGGCTATTGCTACCTGGGCGGCATGGACCCGCGCATCGCGACGCCGCGGCGCAAGGTGCCGGTGCTGAGCATTCCCGGCGGTGCCGTGTCGATCGGCGGCGCCCAGACCGGCGTGTCGGCGTCGACCGGGCCGAGCGGCTGGAACACGATCGGCAGCACGTCCATGCACTTCTTCGACCCCACGCAAGACCCGCCCGCGCTGCTGCAACCCGGCGACACGCTGCGTTTTCGGGTCGAGAAGGTGATCCGATGATCGAGATCCTGTCGGCCAGCGCACTCGCCACCGTGCAAGACCTCGGCCGCGCCGGCGCGCTGCGCTGGGGCGTGGGCACGTCGGGCGCGATGGACCCGCTGGCGCTGGCCGCCGGCAACCTGCTGCTCGGCAACGACGAAGGCGCGGCGGCCGTCGAGGTGCCGGTGTTTCCGTTTCAGGTGCGCTTCACCGAGGACCTCGCTTTTGCGCTGACCGGCGCCGACTGCGCGGCCCTGCTCGACGACGTCCCGCTGCTGCCGTGGTGGGTCGCCGAAGCGCGGGCAGGGCAGGTGTTGACGCTGGGCCTGCCACAGGCCGGCACCTGGCGCGCCAGCCGGGCCTATCTGTGCCTGGCCGGTGGCGTGGATGTGCCGGCCGTGCTGGGTTCACGCAGCACCCAACTGCGCGGTGACTTCGGTGGCCACGAGGGGCGCGCGCTGCGCCAGGGCGACGTGCTGCGCGCCGCAAAGCCAGGGCAGGGCCGCTGCGCCAGCGATTTCGGCCTGCTGCCGCCCGCGCTGGCACTGCCGTTGCAGCTCGATGGCCTGCCGGCGATGCGCGTGCTGCCGGCCGCCGAATACCGGCTCTACACCGAGGCCTCGCGCGCCGCTTTCTGGGCTGGCGAATGGAAGATCACCGCGCAGAGCGACCGCTACGGCTATCGCCTGGCCGGCCCCGCGCTCGCGGCCGAGCACGTGGTGGAAATGCGCTCGCACGGCATCGTGCCCGGCGTGATCCAGGTGCCGCCCGGCGGGCAACCGATCGTGCAGATGCGCGACGCCCAGCCGTCGGGCGGCTACCCCAAGCTCGGCACCGTGATCGAGGCCGA
>JBDUAG010000214.1:0-6600 GCA_040004785.1 Burkholderiales bacterium
GTGATCCCGCACTACCGCGCGAGCAAGGCCGCGGTGATCAGCCTGACACAATCGGCAGCGATCGCGCTTGCGCCGCATATCACTGTCAACGCGATCTGCCCCGGGCTGGTGGAAACCGACATGTGGCAGCGCATGGACCGCGACTGGTCGGCGCTGCAAGGCCTGCCTGCCGGCCAGATCTGGCAGCAGCGCGTCGCGACCGTGCCGATCGGGCGGCCGCAGTCGGCCGACGACGTGGCCGACCTCGCGGGCTTTCTCGCGTCGCCTCAATCCGATTACATGACCGACCAGTCGATCAACATCGACGGCGGTCTGATGATGAGCTGAAGGAGTCGCATGCATCCTGCCCTGCAACTGAAACAGCTGCTCGCCGTTGGCACCATCGTGCAGGCGCCCGGAGCCTTCGACGCGCTCAGTGCGCGTCTGGTGCAGCGCGCCGGCTTCGAGGCGCTCTACATGACCGGCTTCGGCGCGACCGCGTCGCGCCTGGGCCAGCCCGACATCGGCCTGCTGACGCAGACCGAGATGACGACGCACGCGCGCGACATGGTGCGCGCTGTCGGCATCCCGGTGATCGCCGATGCCGACACGGGCTATGGCGGCCCGTCGAACATCGAGCGCACGGTGCGCGAGTATGCGCAGGCCGGTGTCGCCGCGATCCATCTCGAAGACCAGGTCGCGCCCAAGCGCTGCGGCCAGATGGCCGGCATCCGGCTGATCGACGCGCGCGAGAACGAGCGCCGCCTGCGCTGCGCGCTGCAGGCGCGTGGCGACGATCCGCTGCTGGTCATCGGCCGCACCGACGCGCTGCCCGCGGCCGGCATCGACGAAGCCGTGGCGCGCGCCGAACGCTACCGCGACGCCGGCGTCGACCTCGTGTTCGTCGATGGCATCAAGACGGTGGCCGAGGTCGAAGCGGTCGCGCGCCGCGTCGCCGGCCCGAAGGTCGTCTCGATCGTCGATGGCACCGAAGCCGTGGCGTTGAGTGCGAGCGAGCTGCAGGCGATGGGTTTCGCGGTCGTGTTCCATGCCGTCACCGCGCTGTTCAGCGCGGCGCGCGCGGTCCAGGAGTCGCTTGCCGCGCTGCGCGCGCGCGGCACGCCGCATGACCTGCCGCAGCCCGGCATGAGCTACGCCGTGTTCTGCGACGTGGTCGGTCTCGCACCGCACCAGCGCCTCGACGAAGCCTGGGGCGCACCCTCTGATCTCCTCCGAACCTCTTGACCCGAAAGCCACCCGTGACCTCATCACCGATCCCCTACAGCGGCATCTGGCCGGCCCTGCTGACGCCGCTTAGCGCCGACCTGAGCATCGACATCCCCGTGTTCGCGCGCCACTCGCGCCGCCTGCTGGACGCCGGGTGCAGTGGCGTGACGCCATTCGGCACCACCGGCGAAGGGCCGTCGTTCAGCGTCGCCGAGCGCCGCGCCGCGATCGACGGGCTGATCGCCGGCGGCGTGCCCGCGAACCGCATCCTCGTCTCGACCAGCTGTGCCGCGCTCCCCGACGCGGTCGAGCTGACGCGCCACGCGGTCGCGTCCGGCAGCTTCGGCTGCCTGCTGCTGCCGCCGTTCTTCCTGAAGGGCGTGTCCGACCGGGGCATCATCGACGCCTACCGCTGGGTCATCGACCAGGTCGCCGACCCGCGGCTGCGCGTCGTGCTTTACCACATCCCGCAGGTCTCGGGCGTCGACCTGAGCCACCACGTGATCCGCACGCTGAAAGAGCTGTACCCCGACACCATCGTCGGCATCAAGGACAGCAGCGGCAACCGCGCCGGTTCGCTGGCCTATGCCGACGCCTTCATGCCCGACATCCAGGTGTGGGTCGGCAACGAGCCCGATCAACTGTTGATGAGCGCACGTGGCACCAACGGTGCCGTGAGCGGCGTGGCCAACGTGCTGCCGCGCCTGATCCAGCACCTCGTGACGCAGCACGCCGGCCCCGACGCCACACGCGACGCGCAGCGCGTGCAGGCCTTCATCGACGTGCTCGGCGGCTACGGCATGACCGCCGCCTTCAAGGGGATCATGGCGATCCTCGACGACCACGCCGGCTGGCGCCGCGTGCGGCCGCCGCTGGTCGCGCTCAGCGACGCGGAGTTCGACCGGCTGGTGGTGCAGATGCGCGCCTTCGCGGTCGATCGCGAACGGGACTGAGTCCATGGCCGACGCGGTCGACGTGGTCTGCGTGGCGAGCTGGAATGCCGACCTGGTGTCGCGCGTCGCTCGGCCGCTCGCGCGCGGCGAGACCGTGATGGCGCATTCGTTCGTCGTCAGTCCGGGTGGCAAGGGCTCGAACGCTGCCGTCGCGTGTGCGCGGCAGGGCGCGCGCACCGCGCTGATCGCGCGCATCGGCCGCGATGATTTCGGCCGCATGGCGCTGGCGCTGTGGCAACGCGAAGGGCTGGCGACACGGCACGTCGAGCAGGTCGATGGCGAGCCCAGCGGTGTGGCGCAGATTCTCGTGTTCGACGACGGTGACAACAGCATTGGCGTGGCGCCAGGCGCCGGTGCCGGCCTGGGGGCCGCGCAGGTCGAGGCGGCGCGTGCCACGCTGGCCGCGAGCCGGGTCGTGATGGCGTCGAACGAAGTGCCCGTCGCGGCCACGCTCGCGGCGTTTCGCATCGCTCGCGTCGCGGGCGTCACGACGGTGTTGAACCCGGCGCCGGCGCGCGCACTGCCGCCCGAACTGCTGGCGCTCGTCGACGTGATCACGCCCAACGAAAACGAGCTGTGCGGCATCGCCGGCGTGCCCGCCGATACCGCGCCGGAGGACGCGGCGCAGCGGCTGCTGGCGCTCGGCGTGGGTGCGGTGCTGGTCACGCTCGGTGCGAACGGTTGCGCGCTGTGGCAGCCCGGCGCACCGGCGCAATCGATCCCCGGCTGGCGCGTCGCGGATCTCGTCGACACCATCGGCGCCGGCGACACCTTCACGGGCACGCTCGCCGCAGCGCTCGCGCGCGGCATGCCGCTGGCCGACGCGATGCGCCGCGCCACCGCGGCGGCGGCGCTGTCGGTCAGGGGCCGGGGTGCGATCGATGGCATGCCTTCGGCGGCGCAGGTCGATGCCTTCATGGCCACGGCGGCAGCTGGGCGCTGATCGGCATGTTCCCGCCCCCTGCTGCCGCGCGGCGCGCGTCGGGCTGGGCGGCCCGGAGCCGGCCGGCGACGCCGACGCGTCGGAGCGCTCAGCGCCTGAACAAGCCCAGCCGCTGCGCTTCCAATGCCGCCTCCGCGCGCGAACTCACGTTGAGCTTGCGGTAGATCTGCTTCACGTAATCGGCAATCGTGTGGCGCGACAGGTTCAGCTGCACGCCGATTTCCGGCAGCGTGAAGCCCTTGGCGACGCGCAGCAGCACCTCGTTCTCGCGATCCGTGAGCGCCACGTGCGGCATGTTCTGCGGGCGCTCCTGCGGGTGCGTCTGCGAGGCGAAGTGCGAGATCACGCGGCGTGCGATCGACGGCGACAGCGGCGGCTCGCCCGCGCTCATGCGCTTGAGCTGTTCGGCGATCAGTTCGCGCGCCTGCTCCTTCAGCAGGTAGCCGAATGCACCGGCCTGCAGCGCGGGGAAGAGATGGTCGTCGTCGTCATGGATGGTCACGACCACCGACTGGCACTCGGGCTGCGACTCGCGCAGCGCGGCGACCACGTCCACGCCCGAGCCGTCGGGCAGGCCGAGGTCGCACAGCGCGAGCTGGAACTTGACCGCGCTGACGAGCTCGAGCGCATCGTGCACGCGCGCGGCCTCGTGGATCTGTGCGTCCGGGAACACGCCCTTGACCAGGACCTTGAGCCACGAACGGATCTCGGGCAGGTCTTCGAGCAGTAGGATGTTGTTCATGGCGGGGCCTCGCTCAACGCGCAAACGGCGCTGCAATTCATCCTAACAGCGCCGCCTCTCCCTGTGTTCCCGTGTAGGCGAACGCTTACAGCGGAAGCGTGAGCCTGATCACGGTGCCATAGCCGGGGCCGGACTCGACCAGGCACTGGCCCTGCATCTGCTTGGCGCGGTGCTTCATGCTGGACATGCCGTGGCCGCGGTCGAGCTTGCCGTCGAGCTCCATCGGGATGCCCTTGCCGTTGTCCTGCACCGTCAGGCCGAACTGGCCGACGCTGATCGTGCAGCGCACCTTGCAGTGCGAGGCGCCGCTGTGCTTGATGATGTTGCTGACGGCCTCGCGCAGGATGCGCGTGGTCTGGACGAAGCCACGCGCTGGCAGCAGTTGATCGGTCTCTTCGGGCGGGCTGCGCCAGTCGGCTTCGATGTTGGCCTGGCCGAGCCGCAGCACGGTTTCGGCGCGCCAGTCGGCCAGCGCATCAGCCAGCCGCATCGGCTTGCCCGTGAGGCCGCGCACCGACAGGCGCATCTCCTCGAGCGCCTCGCGCGCCAGTGTCGAGATGCGCTCCGACTCGCTGGTGTGCACGATCGTCAGCAGCTTGGCGCCGAGGTCGTCGTGCAGGTCGCCGGCGATGCGCTTGCGCTCTTTCTCGGTGACCTGCTCGACGCGCAACTCGGCGAGCTGGGCGAAGTTCTGTTCGATCTCGGTGGTGATCTGCGCAACGCGCGCCTCGAGCGTCTCGCGGCCGACCTCCGCAGCGCGCAATGCGCGCGCGAACACGTACAACAGCCGACCGCCGATGCCGATGAAGAGCAGCGGCACCACCAACTGCAGCAGCGGCAGATCGGGCGCCTCGAACAGGCCGCGCTGCAGCATCTGTTCGTAAAGCACGATGCACACCACGGCGAACAGCAGCGTCGCCATCGGCCAGAAGTCATGCCGCTTGCGGCGCCACGTCACCACCAGATGCAGTGCGGTGGCCGCGGCGCCCTCCAGGGCGCACAGCGGCGACCAGATGCTCGACATGAAGAACAGCCACCCCGGACCGGCGAGCAGCAGCGTGGCGGGCATCAGCACGCATTGCACGAGCAGCGCCTTCTCGATCCAGCGCGAGCGCAGGTCGGCGTAGCTGAGCAGGAACTGCACCGTCAGTGCCACCAACGGTCCGAAGCCGCTCAGGAACAGGAACTCCATCACGCCGGTGTCCCACGGCATGTCGCGCCACCACAGGCGAGCCGACAGAAGCCCCCAAGTCAGCGAGAGCCAGCCGAAGTAGCTGAGGTAGGCCTCGCGCCGGTTCATCAACCCAAGGCCGATCATCACGCAGCCGAGCGCCGCCAGCACCAGATTGATGAGCTCCACGGCCGTCACACGCCAGAACAGCCGGCTCGCGTGCTCGGGTGCGAGCAAGGCCTGCGGCCCGATCTTGAGCGCCGACAGGCCGCCCGCCCGCTGACGCGACGCGACGCGTTGCAGCGAGTGGCCCGGGACCTGCAGCTCGAGCAGGTTGCCCTGCTCGCGCACCAGCGCGCCCGGCAGCGAGACGATCTGCGGGTAATGGCAGTTGCGCGTCACCGGCTCGCCCATGCGGCCGCCGCTGAAGATGCGCTGGCCGTTCAGATAGACCTCGACATTGCTGCATGCGCGCTCGATGTAGAGCGCCAGCAGCTCCTGCGCGTCCACGCCCGCCGGCCGGTCGAAGTAGACGCGGTACCAGACGTTGCCCTCGAAGCGCGGCCGGGATTGCGCCCAGTCGTCGGGCAGTGCGACCGGCAGCGCCGACACGGCGAACGAGGGCGGCGCGCCCGGCACGATGCCGACGGAGAGCGCCTTGTCGATCACCAGCACCGGGGCCGAATCGGCCGCGCGGGCGGCCAGTGGCAGCGTGGCGGCCAGCCACATCAGCGCGGTCAGGGCGGCGAGGGCGAGGCGCTTGATCATCGACGCGGATTGTGACGGATGCAGCGACAATCGCCGCTCCACCCGAGGATGCCCACGACCTTGATCCTTCGCCACTCCTTCGAGCCGCCCGACAACGCCCGCCTGGCCCACCTCTGCGGCAGCTTGGACGAACACCTGCGGCGCATCGAGGACGCGCTCGATGTCAGCGTCTCGCGCCGCAACGAGTTCTTCCGCATCGAGGGCCCGAAACCGCGCGCCGAGCATGCGATGAGCCTGCTGCAGGCGCTGTACGACCAGGCGCAGCGCCCGATCAGTGCCGAGCAGGTGCAGCTCGCGCTGGTGCAAAGCGGTGCCAGCGCCGCCCAGCCGGAGGCCGAGGAGACACCGTCCGAGGCGCTCACGCTGCGCACGCGCCGCAACGACCTCTCCGGCCGCACGCCGAACCAGCGCACCTACCTGCGCAACATCCTGAACCACGACATCACGTTCGGCATCGGCCCTGCCGGCACCGGCAAGACCTTTCTGGCGGTGGCCTGCGCGGTCGACGCGCTGGAGCGCAGCGCGGTGCAGCGCATCATCCTGACGCGCCCGGCCGTCGAGGCCGGCGAACGACTCGGCTTCCTGCCCGGCGATCTGGCGCAGAAGGTCGATCCCTACCTGCGGCCGCTGTACGACGCGCTCCACGATCTGATGGGCGCCGACAAGGTGGCGAAGGCGTTCGAGAAAGGCACGCTCGAGATCGCGCCGCTCGCCTTCATGCGCGGCCGCACGCTGAACCACGCGTTCGTGATCCTGGACGAAGCGCAGAACAGCACCGCCGAGCAGATGAAGATGTTCCTGACCCGCATCGGCTTCG
>JBDUAG010000215.1:0-6591 GCA_040004785.1 Burkholderiales bacterium
TCGGCGCTCAGCCGCTCGATCCATCGCGCCAACGTGCGCAGCAGCGAGAGGTCGTCGTCGATGACGTCGAGCATGCCGGGGCGCAGCACCTTCACGGCCACTTCCCGGCCATCCTTCAGCGTCGCGAAATGCACCTGCGCGATCGAGGCGCTGGCAACCGGCTCGGCTTCGAAGGTGGCGAAAACCGAATCGATGGTCCGGCCGAAGGCCTGCTCGACGAGGCTGCGCGCCTGGCTCGCCGGGAACGGCGGCACGTTGTCCTGCAGCTGCGCGAGTTCGTCGGCGAGATCGGCGGGCAACAGATCGCGGCGCGTCGACAGCACCTGACCGAATTTGACGAAGATCGGGCCGAGCCGCTCCAGCCCCATGCGCAGGCGCTCGCCGCGCGGCGCATCCAGCGTGCGGCCGATCGTCATCACGCGCACCAGCGCGCGCACCCAGCGCTGGCGAAAGCTGGAGAGCGCGAGCTCGTCCAGGCCGTAACGCAGAACCGTGACGCAGATGACGATGAGGCGGGTCAGATGCCTCATCGACGCGCGACCAGCCCGCTGACCGCCTTCGCGGCCTCGCGCATGCCGGCCGCGATCCCGCCGCCGACCCGCGCGATCTCGCGTGCCGGGGCCTGGCCAACAATGCGGGCAAGATCGTCTTGCACGTCCCAACGCAGGTTGTCGAACAGCCAGTTCAGGTCAGTCGCGAACGCGGCGTCACCGGCCACCTCCACCCTCGGGCGCGTGCCGACGAACGCCTGCGCCACGGCCAGCGCCGGGTTGGAGGCATCGACGCTGACGCGGAGGGCGGGTTCGGCCGGCACCTCGGTGCCACACCATTCGATCAGGCCAGCCGGCGTGACACGGAATGCCGTCGTCGGCAGCGACGGCAGCAGCGCGGGCCAGCCCGCGAAGCTCAGCAGGATGGAGCGTCCGGTGTGGGCCTGGAGCCGCTTTGTCGCGACCGGCTCGGCGCCGAGCACATGGTTTACGAGCAGTGTGAGTCGCTCGATCGCGGCTTGGCCGAGCTGTGCATTGAGACTGTGAAACATGCACGGATTGTAGGCACGCTGCCATGTGGCGCCCCCACACTCAAGGGGCGGAGGGCACGGGTAATTGATGGAGAATCCGCCCGTCACTTTGCCATGCGACCATCGAGACAGTTGTTGGCAGAGCGCCCGCCCGGCCCTTCACGAGCGCGGCGCACGGACACCACGAATCCATGTTTGAAGACCGCACCTACAAGAGAACGTTTTACAGCGCGCCGCAGTCAGTGACGTCGCTCGTGGCCGCGTTCCTCGAGCCCAGCATCACGGTGCTGACGTTTCTGTTCGTGACGGTCCAGGCGGGCGAGTCGGTCGGTCGCCCGGCCCTCACGCTGTGCCTTCTGGTCTTCGCGCTGACATTTCCGGGACGCAACCGGTTTCGCGAGAACCTGATCGCGGCCGGCGTCGACATCGCCTCGTCCTGGATCACCCTGGTCGCCATCCTGGGGCTGTGCGGCTACGCCACCCGCAGCCTGCAGTTTTTCAGCAGCGACGTGCTCCTGGCCTGGCTGATCGTCACGCTGGTGCTGCAATGGCTTGCGGTCTGGATCGGTTCCACCATCGTGCGGCGACTCTCGGCACGGCCCGAAGCCCGTCGTACCGCCGTCGTGGTCGGTGGCGGGCCGCTGGGGGTCAAGGTCGCGATGGCGCTGGCCGAAAGCTATGACGACGGCGTTGATTTCGTCGGTTATTTCGACGACCGCACCGACGACCGGCTGCACCAGGAGGCGACCTTGCAGCGCCTGGGCGGGCTCAAGGACGTGGCGAGCTACTGCAGCGAGTACAGCGTGCGCGAGGTCTACATCACGCTGCCGCTGGGCTCGCAGCCGCGCATCGTGGAACTGCTCGAGGAGGTCCAGGGCACGACCGCATCGCTGTTTTTCGTGCCGGACGTGTTCGGCATCAGCATCATCCAGGGCCGCTTGCAGGACATGAACGGCGTGCCCGTCGTCGGCATCTGCGAAACGCCGTTCACCGGCACCAACGACCTGGCCAAGCGTGTCACCGACATCGTGCTGGGCACGATCATCCTGATCCTGATCTCGCCGATCCTCCTGATGGTCGCGATAGGCGTGAAGCTGAGTTCGCCCGGCCCGGTCATCTTCAGCCAGCGGCGCAACGGGCTCGACGGCCACGAGATCGTGGTCTACAAATTTCGCTCGATGACATCGCAGGACAACGGTGCGGTGGTGCAGCAGGCGACCAAGCATGACCCGCGGGTCACGCCGTTCGGCGCCTTCATCCGCCGCACGTCGCTCGACGAGCTACCGCAGTTCTTCAACGTGCTGCAGGGCAGCATGAGCATCGTCGGGCCGCGTCCGCACGCGGTGGCGCACAACGAGCAATACAGGCGCCTGATAAAGGCCTACATGGTCCGCCACAAAGTCAAGCCCGGCATCACCGGCTGGGCCCAGGTGAACGGCCACCGTGGCGAGACAGAAACGATCGAGAAAATGCAGGCCCGGGTCGAATACGATCTGGAGTACCTGCGCAACTGGTCGCTGGGCCTGGATCTGCAGATCATCGTGCGCACGATCCGGCTGGTTTTCTTTGACCGGCACGCTTTTTGATAGTGATCACGTGCGCACGGAGTGCGCGAGGAGAACCGAATGCAGACCCAAAAGACCCGCTGGCTTCATCTCACCCGGCCGATGGCGGCTGCACTCGCGGCCGCAGCGAGTTGCGGGGCATGGGCCGCAGACGATCCGAATCCGTACTACATCGGCGCGTCGCAAGAGTTCGCGCATGACTCGAACGTCTTTCGTACGCCCGATCCGGTTCCCGACTACTTCTCCAGCACCGGGCTGATCGGCGGCTTCGACCAGCTCATCAGCCGGCAGCGCCTGTACGCCAACGCCAACGTTCACTACAACAAGTACAAGAACCAGACCAGCCTCGACAACACGAGCTACGGCGTGAACGCCGGCTGGGACTGGGCGACGATCGAGCGGCTCGCCGGGAACTTCAATGTCGAGGCCAATCAGGCGCTCGCCACGTTCAACGGCAACTCGATCCAGGCAACGGCCTCGCGCAACCTCGTGAAGACGGATCAGTTCAGCACCAAGGTGCTCTGGGGCGGCGACGGGCTGATCAACCTGACGGGCGCCTATTCGCACAGCCGCGTCAAGTATTCCGCGGTCGAATATCTGCCGTCCGAATCCTCCAACGACACCTCCAGTCTCGGCGTGAACTACCGGCTCGGCGAGGATTTGCGCGTCGGCCTGGCCTACCGTTTCTCGCGCACGAAGTCGCCTTTTGCCATACCGCTTGTGCCGAACCCCGTCGGCCCCGACGACTACGGCCCGAACACATCGAATGGCCGCAACGTCGACCTGACCCTCGATTGGCGATTCACGCCGAAGACCCATCTCTATGCCCGACTGAGCCAGACTCGGTTGACCAACTCGGACGCCAACGCCCTCGACTTCAACGGCACGACCGGCGCCCTCATCGGCAGCTTTGCGCCGACTGGCAAGCTCAGTTTCAACGCCAGCGTCGCGCGTGATGCCGGCTTGAACACCACCTTCTTCAACGCCAATGCCGCGGGAACTGCGCCCGGCACGCCCGTCACCGGCCTCACACAGAACACCCAGACCACCGACAGCTATTCTCTGGGCGCGGTCTATGCCGCCACCGCCAAGATCAGCCTGACCGCTAACCTGCTGTACCGCCACTCCAAGGTCGTCACACCGACAGAGGAAGAGAGCGACAACGGTCGCATCTCCTCGCTGGGCGCCACGTATGAGGTCGCGCGAAGCTGGCAGCTCGGTTGCAGGCTTTCGCACGAGTCCCGCAGCCTCTCCGGCGCCGGAGGTTTTTCCTACAGCGCCAACATCGTCGGCTGCTCGGCCCAGCTCAAGTTGCAATGAGCGAGGCTCCGCTGGTTCTCCTGACAGGCGCCACGGGCTTTATCGGCTCGCACACCTGGCTGGCGCTGCTGGCGGCAGGCTTTCGGGTCGTCGGCCTGGACAACTTCTCGAACAGTTCGCCCGAGGTGCTGAACCGGCTCGCCACCCTCAGCGGCGCGGCGCCTGATTTCGTCGAAGGCGACGTCTGCGACGGTGCCACGCTCGATGCCCTCTTCGAGCGCGAGCGCATCGCCGCGGTCGTGCATTTCGCCGCCTTCAAGGCAGTCGGCGAAAGCGCGGCCAAGCCGCTCGCCTACTACGCGAACAATGTCGGCGGGCTGATCGCGCTGACGCAGGCCATGCAGCGGCACGCCTGCAAGGCGCTCGTGTTCAGCTCGAGTGCCACCGTCTACGGCAAGCCCGAAAGCCTGCCGATCCATGAAGACTCGCCCCTGTCTGCGACCAATCCCTATGGCGCCACGAAGCTGATGGGCGAGGACATCCTGCGCGATGTCGAGCGCGCCGACCCGGCCTGGGCGATCGCCCTGCTTCGCTACTTCAACCCCGTCGGCGCACACGAGAGCGGCCTGATCGGCGAAGACCCGCGCGGCATCCCGAACAATCTGCTGCCGTTCGTGACCCAGGTGGCCGTCGGCCGCCGCGAGCGGCTGCAGGTCTTTGGCAGCGACTACGAGACGCCGGATGGGACCGGCGTGCGCGACTACATCCACGTCGTCGATCTCGCCAGCGGCCACGCGGACGCGCTGCGCTACTTGCTGCGCGAAAAACGCTCGATCACCGCCAACCTCGGCACCGGCCAGGGGCACAGCGTGCTCGAAGTCGTGCGCGCGTTCGAGCGCGCCAGCGGCCGCGCCGTACCGCTCGAGATCGTCGCGCGGCGGCCGGGCGATGTCGACGCCTCCTACGCCGACGCAGGGCGGGCACGGGATCTGCTGGGGTGGCAAGCAACGCGTGATCTCGACGCGATGTGCGCCGACAGCTGGCGCTGGCAGAGCATGAACCCGAACGGCTTGTCTGGCTGAACACCTTCCGATGGCATCGATCTCCACCCAACCCGTGATCATGGCCGGTGGCAGCGGCACGCGCCTGTGGCCGCTGTCGCGCGCCCAATACCCGAAGCAGTTCCTGGTGTTGCAGGGCAATCAGAGCCTGTTTCAGCAGGCAGCGCAGCGGTTGTCGACGCTTGCGGCGACCGACATCGCGGTCGCCGCGCCATTGATCGTCGGCAACGAAGAGCATCGCTTTCTCGTGCTCGACCAGCTTCGTGAACTGAAAGGCCTGCCGCCCGCCACGGTGCTGCTCGAGCCGATGGGTCGCAACACCGCACCGGCGATGACGCTGGCCGCGCTGCACGCGCTCGATTCAGGGACCGACCCGGTGCTGGTGGTGAGCCCGGCCGACCAGACCGTGACCGACGAGGCAGCATTCACCGCGGCGCTGCAACGCGCGGTGCGGGCCGCGGCCGACGGCGCGATCGTGATCCTGGGCGTGACGCCAGACCGGCCCGAAACCGGCTTCGGCTACATCCGCGCCGGGCAAGGCGAGCCGCGGCCCGTGGCCCAGTTCGTCGAGAAGCCCGATCTGGCCACGGCGCAGCGCTACGTGGCCTCGGGCGACTACTACTGGAACAGCGGCATGTTCGTCGTGCGCGCCTCGGTCTGGCTCGCGGCGCTCGAGCAGTTCCGCCCCGACATCGCCGCCGCGTCGCGACTCGCCTGGGCCGCGAAAAGCGTGGACGCGAGCTTCATCCGACCCGGGCGCGAAGAGTTCGCCGCCATCCCGAGCGAGTCGGTCGACTACGCCGTGATGGAGAAATGCCCCGGCAGCGCCGGGCGCGACATCCGCATGGTGCCACTGAACGCCGGCTGGTCGGACCTGGGCGCATGGGACGCCGTTTGGCAGGTCAGCTCGAAGGATGCCGACGGCAACGCGAGCGTCGGCGATGCACTGCTGAACGACAGCCGCAACGTGCTGGTGCATGCGACGAGCCGGCTCGTCGGCGTGGTCGGGCTGGACAACGTCATCGTCGTCGAGACGCCCGATGCAGTGCTGGTCGCCGATCGTTCGCGCAGCCAGGACGTGAAAGCCATCGTCAACCGATTGCAGGAATCCGGCCGCAGCGAGCACACGCTGCATCGCCAGGTGCACCGCCCGTGGGGCTGGTATGACAGCGTCGATTCGGGCGAGCGTTTCCAGGTCAAGCGCATCACCGTCAAGCCGGGCGCGAGCCTGAGCCTGCAGATGCATCACCACCGCGCCGAGCACTGGATTGTCGTCAGCGGCACCGCCGAAGTGACCAACGGCGACCAGGTGATCCTGCTGTCGGAAAACCAGAGCACCTACATTCCGCTCGGCACGACGCACCGCCTCGCCAACCCCGGCAAGGTGCCGCTCGAGATCATCGAAGTGCAGTCCGGCAGCTACCTCGGCGAAGACGACATCGTCCGCTTCGAAGACACCTACGGCCGTTCGCGCTGACGGGCCTGCTCGCGACGCCGACTGCGATAATCCCGCCTCGGCTTTTCGACCTCGTCCCCACCCAATGATTCTTGTCACTGGCGGCGCCGGCTTCATCGGCGCGAACTTCATCCTCGACTGGATCGCCACGATCGGCGAAGCCGTCGTCAACCTCGACGCGCTGACCTACGCCGGCAACCTGGAAAGCCTGGCGTCGTTGGAGGGCGA
>JBDUAG010000216.1:0-6568 GCA_040004785.1 Burkholderiales bacterium
AGTACGTCGGCGACAACAGCAGCCAGTTCACGACCGAATACGGCAACGTCAGCGCCGCCAGCATCGGCGCGATCCAGCGCGGCATCCTGCAGATCGACCAACAGGGCGGCAACCAGTTCTTCGGCGAGCCGATGCTCAACATCGCCGACTTCATGCAGACGGTGAGTGGCCAGGGCGTCGTCAACATCCTCGCGGCCGACCAGTTGATGAACAGCCCGCAGCTGTACGCGACGTTTCTGCTGTGGATGCTCAGCGAGCTGTTCGAGCAATTGCCCGAGGTCGGCGACCTCGACAAACCCAAGCTCGTGTTCTTCTTCGACGAGGCGCACCTGTTGTTCAACGACGCGCCCAAGGCGCTGATCGAGCGCATCGAGCTCGTGGTGCGACTGGTGCGCAGCAAGGGCGTCGGCGTCTATTTCGTGACGCAGAACCCGCTCGACGTGCCGGACAGCGTGCTCGCGCAACTCGGCAACCGCGTGCAGCACGCGCTGCGCGCGTTCACGCCGCGCGACCAGAAAGCCGTGAAGGCCGCGGCGAGCACGATGCGCGCGAACCCCGGGCTGGACATCGAGACCGCGATCACCGAGCTGGCCGTCGGCGAAGCGCTGATCAGCATGCTCGACGAGAAGGGCCGGCCGAGCGTGACCGAGCGCGTCTTCGTGATCCCACCCGGCAGCCAGATCGGCCCGATCACGGCCGAGCAGCGTGCCGCGCTGATGCAGGGTTCGCTGGTGGCGGGCGTGTACGAGAAGACGGTGGACCGCGAATCGGCCTACGAGAAGCTGAAAGGCCGCGTCGCGGCGAGCCCGACAGCGGCGCCTTCGTCGACGGCACCGGTCGGAACCGCCGCATCGGCACCGGCCGACGCGGGCGGCGGTTTGATGGACGGGCTCAAAGGCGTGCTGTTCGGCAGCACCGGCCCGCGCGGCGGCAAGCGCGAAGGCCTCGCCGAGTCGGCTGCGCGCTCGGCGATGCGCAGCATCGGATCGAGCGTCGGGCGCGAAATCATTCGCGGGGTGCTGGGAGGGATTCTGGGGGGTGGAAAGCGGCGCTGAGATGGTGGGTGCATCAATCTATTCCGCAATCCATGGAGGTTCACATGCACATCGAAGGCGCCTGTCACTGTGGGGCTGTTTCTTTCACCGCGGAAGTCGATCCCGACCGCGTAGCGGTATGCCATTGCGCCGACTGCCAAGTACTCTCCGGGGCACCATTCCGAGCCGTCGTCGGGGCACCGATCGAGAGCCTAGTCGTACACGGGCAGACCAAGAGCTATGTCAAGGTCGCAGAAAGCGGCAACCGTCGAGCCCAAGTGTTCTGTCCGGAGTGCGCCACCCCTCTGTGGGCTACCGCGCCTGAGAATCCCGTCACGGTGATGATTCGCTTGGGCTGCGTCAAGCAGCGCGCGCAGTTCAAGCCGTCAGTTCAGGTCTGGCAGCACTCGGCGGCGCCCTGGTTGTCACAGCTCGCCGCCGTTCCTGGGCGCCCGGGGCAATAGGTCATGCACCGGCCTCTCCACAGGCGCCTAACCCTACGCTCAAGCGAAAGTCCTAAGGGCTGCGCCCTTTGGACTCCGCTTAGCTCAAGCGTTGAGGCTGCACACAACACGTTGCAACCCCTGGACAGTCCATGGCCCGATACGTTGCCTTCCTTCGCGGGGTTAGCCCGATGAACGCCAAGATGGCAGACCTCAAGCGCTGCTTCGAGTTGGCCGGCTTTTCGGAGGTGTGCACCTTGCTGTCCAGCGGGAACGTAGCGTTCAGCACCCGTGCATCGTCACTTGCCGCCCTGAAGCGTCGCGCCGAACAGAACATGCAGTCCGAGCTCGGTCGCAGATTCATTAGCTTCGTCCGGACTGCCGATCATCTTCAAGAACTCGTCGCCTCCGATCCGTGCGCCGAGATCGGGCTTCCGTTGGGCGCAAAGCGCGTTGTCACATTCCTCCGTGGCACAGCCGAACTGAACGTCGCGTTGCCCATTGGGCGGGCTGGCGCGACCATCCTCAAGTCCACCGCCACTGAAGTCTTCTCTGCCTACGCTCCGAGCACTGATGGTCCTGCCTTGATGAACTTGCTCGAGCGCACCTTTGGAGCAGACATCACCACCCGAACGCTGGACACTGTGCGCAAGTGCGCCTGCGCATAGGTGACCTCATGACGCGGGGTCAAGTGCTGGCCAACCCTTCCTTCAAGCGGACTGGCATTCGGCCAGCCGCTCAAGTCAAACGTCAGGCCTCGCGCAGACCCACACACTTCAGGAGAACGCATGTTTGACCACGTCAAGTTCGGCGTCAGCGACTATGCAGCGAGCAAGGCCTTCTTCCTCCAGGCACTCGAACCGCTCGGCGTCACTGTGGTCACGGAGTGGCCCCCGAACGGTGTCGAGCTCAGCCAACCAACGGGTACGGTTTCGTTGTGCCTGTATCAAACCGAAGAGAAGCCAGCGCATCTTCATTTGGCGTTTGTGGCCGAGAATCGTCAGCAAGTCGAAGCCTTCTATCGCGCGGCTCTGGATGCGGGTGGCAAAGACCATGGTGCGCCTGGTCTGCGGCCGCACTACCACGCCAACTACTATGCAGCTTTCGTCATTGGCCCTGACGGGCACAACATCGAAGCGGTTTGTCATGGCCCCGAGGCGTAGCCCTTCCTTCAAGCGCATCCGCCCACGGCGGTCCGCTTAAGTCAAACGCTAGGTTCCGGTGGCCCGTGCGAGCGAACCCGACTCACTGCACCTTCTTCGAGTTCCTCGAAGGCGTCGAGCCGCAGTCTCGCGAGATCTGTCAGGCACTCAGGGAAACGATCACGCAACTGCATCGAAGCTTTGTCGAGACGGCCTGGAGACGCCAGCGAATCGCCAGCTACGGCATCGGCCCAAGAAAATTGTCGGAGCACTATGCCTACATTGCTCCTCAGAAATCGCACGTCAATCTCGGCTTCTATCGGGGCGCGTTCCTGAACGATCCGACCGGTCTCCTGCAGGGAACGGGCATGAGCCTGCGTCACGTCAAGGTCGAGCACGCCGCGCTGGCAAGTTCACCCCAGCTCAAGAGTCTCATCCGCCAAGCCATCTCAGAGCGGCTAGCATCTCGCCAGTGAAACGTGGTCCATCATGAAGATCCCGGGTCTTTGTCTCCTGTCCATGGCGGCGCTCCCGGGCCGAGCGTGCTTTTGAGCCCGCGATCATCATGTCGCTCACCTTTGTCCCGGTTCAGAGTTTGCCGTTCAGCGCATGGGAGGCCATGTGGCTCCAGTACGCCGGGCCCAGCGCATCGACAGGGAGCGCGGTCGATCCGGCCGCTACGTTTGCGAGACTCGCCAATCCCGAGATCAATCTGCACGGCATCGCAGCACTCAAGGAGCAAGCCGTTGGCTTCGCGCACTTCTACTTTCACGCCTCCACCTGGAGTGCCACTGAGAACTGCTGCCTGCAGGATCTGTACGTGGCGCCAGGCGCTCGGGGTCAAAGGATTGGCAAAACGCTTGTCGAAGCGGTAGCCGCTGCAGCAAGGAGTCGCCATTGCTCTGTTCTGCATTGGCGCACCCGGGAATCGAACGCGTCCGCACAGGCGCTTTATTCTCAGTTTGCCGAGCGCACGGATTTCTTGTCTTACCGGCTCGCTTTGTAGCCCTGCGCCGTTCAGGAGACACCATGACCGCGAACATCATCCGCTTCATCGGCATTCTGCTCATGTCCCTGTTGGTGGGCACGATGTTCGGCATCTGGCTCGGCTTCAATCCTTCCGGGCTGACGGCGGCTGCCTATATCGAGGAGCAGCAGAACGCGATCCGCGCCCTCAATACCGCGTTGCCCATTCTCGGCGCCGCATGCGTCCTGCTCACCGCCGCGCTGGCCGTGTTGACGAAAGACGACAGGCGCGCACGGAATCTGCTCATGGTGGCGGTCATCTGTCTCGTCGTGGCGGGTCTGATCACGCGCTTCGAGAACCAGCCGATCAACAGCCAGGTCATGACCTGGAGCGCCCAGGCGCCAGCCGCCAACTGGATGGACCTTCGAGACACCTGGTGGCATTGGCACATCCTGCGGACCGTGGCAGGCATCGGCGCCTTGATCCTCACCCTTCTTGCCGCGCTTGGCCGGTGGCGTCCGGGCTCGCACCCCAATGCGTCGGCTACTTGATGCCGCTGCAACTCGCACCGATCCATCGCCCAGCCACCTCGAAGCTCATCGCCTTGCCGCCCTTGGCCGCGCCGACCGAGATGAGCCCGTGCACGCGCTCAGGCGTCTCCGCGGTGAACTCCATGTGCACCTTGTGATCGCCGTCGCAGACCTTGTCCGCGTCCTTCGAGCCGGTGCTGCTGGCGTACGCCGCGGTTCCTCGGCCGTCGTGTCGCGGCGGGCTCGACGCTCAGAACCGCGTCGTCAACGCCGTCAGCCAGTCCGGCGAGTTCTCGACGGCCCAGGTCTCGAAGCCCTTGTCCCAACCCGTCAGGATGGAGAGGCCGACCAGCAGCAGCACGGCGCCGAGCAGCCAGCGGCCGCGCTCGCCCGCCGCGAGCAGGTGCCCGCGCAGGCGCTGCATCGCTTCGCGCGTGAGGCTGCCGATCACGACCAGCGGCGTGCCTGCGCCGAGGCCGAACAGCAGCATCAGCAGCGCGATCTGCGGCAGGTGACTGCCCTGCGCGGCCAGCGTGCTCGCGGCGCCCAGGGTCGGGCCGACGCATGGGCTCCAGACGATGCCGAGGACGAGGCCGACCGCGAACTGGCCGCGCCAGCCGGCGCCGGTGACGCGCGCCAACAGGCCGTCGCCGGCCATGCTCAGGCCCGAGGCGGCCTGCGCGAACCGCGCCTGAAGCGTCGCCGACAGCAGCAGCACGCCGAACGCCATCAGCAACACCGCCGCGCCCTTGCGCAGCACGGCAGCATCGAGCCCGATCGAGTTGCCCAAGGTGGCGATGAACAGGCCGACGGCGGCGAACGACAGCGTCAGGCCGGTGGCCAGCGCGAGCGGCCCGAAGCGGTGCTGCGTGGTCGCGCTGCCGATCAGGATCGGCAGCAGCGGCAGCACGCAGGGCGAGAGCGTGGACAGCGCACCGGCCAGGTAGCCCAGCGCGTAGGTGACAGGGCCGAAATCCATCGCGGTTCGGCACACGCCTCGGTCAGAACGCCTTGTCGAGCAATGCGCCGAGTTCGGCCTTGTCGGTCTGGCCGGTGGAGCGCGCGACTTCCTTGCCGCCCTTGAGCGCAATCAAGGTGCTCTGCATCGTGACGTTGAGTTGCTTCTTCAGCGCCTCTTCCTTGTCGAAATCGGCGACGAAGACGGTCAGCGTCTTGCGTTTCGGGTCTTTCAGCAGGTCCCGCACGATCGGCTTCTGTTCCTTGCAGGTCGGGCACCAACTCGCCGCGAAATCGACGACGACGGGCTTGCCCTCGGCGATGGCCTTGTCGAAGGCCGGCTTGCTGTACGGCAGCTCCGCGGCGAAGGACGCCAGCGTCGCCAGCACCAGACCAGCCGCCACCAGGAATGATCGAACCGCAACTCGCATGAGGACTCCTCGAAAGCCGACCGGCCCCGAGCGAGTACGTCGCACGGGGCCGGCAAAGCTTACAGGAGCCGTCAGGCGCTCAGAACAGCTTGCTGAACAACCAGTACAGCGACCCGGACAACGCCATCGCCACCGGCAGGGTCAGCACCCAGGCCATCGCGAGGTTGCGCAGGGTCGACATCTGCAGGCCCGACTTGTTCGCCACCATCGTGCCCGCCACGCCCGACGACAGCACGTGCGTGGTCGAGACCGGCAGGCCGTAGATGTCGGCGGCACCGATCGTCAGCATCGCCACCAACTCGGCCGAGGCGCCCTGCGCATAGGTCAGGTGCGTCTTGCCGATCTTCTCGCCGACGGTGACGACGATGCGCTTCCAGCCGACCATCGTGCCCAGGCCGAGCGCGATCGCGACAGCGACCTTCACCCACAGCGGGATGAACTTGGTCGCGTCGTCGATCTGACCCTTGAAGGCCTTCAGGTTCTTCTTCGTGTCGGCATCGAACTTCGGTGCATCGCTCTTGTCGAGGAGGCGGATCGCTTCGGAGGCGAGGTACATGTCGTTGCGGACGTTGCTCACGGCGGCCGCGGGCACCTTGGCCAGGCTGCCGTGCGCCTTGATCTGCTCGCCGATGCTGCCGGCGACGGCGCCGAGCGCCGCGACCGTCTCGGGTGCGATCTGCTTCGTGCGCACATACTCCGACAAGGCCTTGCGCGGGTCGGCGGGCGGCGCGACCGGGCTGCTCCTCGCGAGCGACTGCTGCGTCACCTGCGCCATCGCGACGAACTGCGTCATCTGCTCGACCGGCATCGCGCGGTTCAGTGCATAGGCCATCGGCACGGTGCCGATCAGGATCAGCATGATCAGGCCCATGCCCTTCTGGCCGTCGTTCGAGCCGTGCGCGAACGAGACGCCGGTGCAGGTCATGATCAGCAGGCCGCGAATCCACCACGGCGGCGGTGCGTTGCCTTTGGGCTCTTCGTAGAGCTCCTTCGATTTCACCAACGCACGCAGCGCCAGCAGCAGCAAGGCCGCACACCCGAAGCCGACCATCGGCGACAGCAGC